>JBLHOD010000001.1:0-39547 GCA_047622545.1 Polaribacter sp.
CCACCCCGACATATTGAAGTTGTTTTTACAACTTAAAGAATTAAAGTATTGGTTGCGTAGCTCAGCTGGATAGAGCAACTCACTTCTAATGAGTAGGTCCCAGGTTCGAATCCTGGCGCGATCACAAGGAAAACCACGAATTTGCGTGGTTTTTTTGTTTCTATTACTTTTTTATTTTACATTTACCGCAACAAAATGAAACATTTTAAAACATTTTTGCGGAAAATTTGCGGATGAAAATCGAATTAAAACTACTTAAAGCGAAAAAAAATACAACTGAAGGTTTTCCGTTGGTATTTGAATTTTCGCACCAGGGAAAAAGAAAACAAAAAACAATTGGATTTTCAAAGATAGAACATTTTATTGATGATCATAAAGCAATTTCTGCAAAGCATCCTGATTTTGAAGTTTTGCATCCAATTATTACTGAATATAAAATTCTTGCAAGAAAAATTGTTTTATCCGGAATCGATGATGTGGAAAAAGCGTATAAAATGCTTTTTGAAATGAATCAATCGGAACCATCTTTTAAAAAATATTTAGACATTTTATTTGCAGAAATGGAATCGCAAGTAAAAACATTCGAAAAAAATGGCAATATTCTTTATAGAAATAAAACTGCTGGTAATTTAAAAGTGTATAAAAATGTTTGGGCGCAATTTGAAAATATAATGAATGATCTTGCGGCATCTGAAATTAATTTCGCTATTTTGACTATTTTTAAAAATAATATGATTAATAAAGGAAATTCTAAAGCAACAATTCATGGCTATTTGTCGATTCTGCGTTCGCTTTATAATCAATCTAGTGTAAAGTATGGTTTTGAAAATTTAAAACCTTTTGCTGGTGTTTTTTCTGGTTTAAAAGTAAAATCTTATAATTCTAAAAAAAAGCATATTGCGAAAGAAGATATTCAGAAATTAGAATCCTGGACTGGTCCAAAACTAAAAACCGAAGCGGTTGATTTTTTTCTGCTTCAATTCTACTTTGCTGGTGCTGATTTAATTGATATTTACTATTTAGAAAATGCGCAATTGGTAAAAAATAGGCTATATTTTGAACGTGGAAAAACTTCTACAGGTAAATTAATTGATATTACAATTCATCCAAAAGCGGCCGCAATTTTGAAAAAATACAAAAATAGCTCTAAATATGTTTTCGAATTTCGAAAAGACATTAAAGGTTATGAAACATTTAGATCAAGATATGCAAAAAATTTAAGCAAAGTGCAGGAGCAGCTCGAGATTAATGTAATGCCAATTGGTGGAAATTTGGGTGTAAAAGTAGCACGACATACATTTGCAACCATTGGTAAAAACTTAATGATTGAAGCTGATATTCTACGCGAATTAATGGGCCACGAACGTGATGAAGTAGATAATTATTATAAAGATAAGTTTCCGCAAAAGGTTCGTGATGCCGCGCTTTTTGAAATTATTGGATAGTAATTTCTTTAGTTTCAATTGCTGATTCAATATCAATATACAATGGAATCATACCAAAATCTTTTGATACTATATAAGCTTTTAAAAATCCATTACTAAGTTTAAAAACTTCGATTTTATTGATTTTTAATATTGAATTTGAAAGTTTTGAATCTGCATTATTGTTTCCTTGTGTTAGAAACAGAAAATATTCTTTGTTCCAGGGATAGCCAATTACTATTTTTTCATCAACTTTAAAAATAGATCCATCCTTGGAAATATATTCTGTTAATTTTCCTTCTTCGTTTAATTCGTTAAATTTTCCTGTTTGGGAAAAGCAAATGCTGGTGAAAAATAATGCTGCTATGAATATTTTTTTCATTATAAATTGTTTTAAATCAAATATAGTAAAAATTTAAAATTTAATATTATTTTCATTTAGTAATTTTTTTAATTTAATATTTTCAATTAGAAGTTCATTTCTTTCTTCTAGGCAAAAAATATACTCATTTGTGTAATTTTTTAATTCAGAAGCTTCTTTTGTTTCGTTTAATGTGGATAATTCTTTATTTAATGATGTTCCTAAAACTTTACTTTCTAGGTATTCTAATATTGTATTCAGTGTTTTTTCTTGTGGATTTTTTACAATACCACTTAAGATTTTATCTATTCCCGATACGCTAAGTTTGGTTTTTTTACCTATTTCATATGATGTTATTTCTAATTCTAACACTTTTTCGATAATAAAATTTAGCTTTTGTTTTTTGCTTAAACCGTACATAATCAATTATTTAAAGTTATTTTATAAAATATAATACACAATAATTGTACATCTATTTTTATTTGTGATATAAATGTGATACATTTGTGTTATAATAATTCACATTATATATAATACAAATATACAAAAGTTATGCCGAAAATTAAATCTAAAAACATGAAACAAAGAGATTTTAAAACTTTAAGAAGATTTAATATAGCTTCTGATTCATGTAATGTTTTAAAAAATTTCTTTCAAAAAGGTTTTAAAAATTTTCATGCCTTATTTGCAATTGTGCAAAACTTTCATCCAGAGATAACTGAAAAAATGCTTTGGGATTTTTGGCATTTTAGAAAATTTGACGAAAAGATGTTAAATGTGTTGGAAGGTGTTTATGAAAAATTAAAAGCTGAATAAATGAATACTGTAATCAACACCGCTGAATTTATCCAAACATTAAAACGAGAAGGTTTAATAATTGTTTCAATTGCTGAATTGGATCGTTTGAGTTTTAAAAAACAAAATCAAAAACGCGATATGCTTTTGGCTCGAAAATCTTTAACTCTTTTAGAGATTATTAAATTAGATATTTTGCCAATTAAAACAAAACAAGGTATTCGTGCCTGGATAGAAAATGGTAAAATATTAGCAGCAGAAGTTTCTAATTCTTTTGATGGAAAAATTAAAATACAAACATCATTTTTAAAAAGATTAGGCTATGTGTAAAAAAGTAATTCGTATGCCTAAATCGGCTGCAAATAATGCTGCTGAATTTGTAGTAACCAATTCTAAAGTTGGTAAAACTTATGCTTCTAAATGCAAAAGTAATATATGTTCGCCACAATATATTATAGACACTATTTCTGAATGTTCAATCTGTAAAAAAATAAAATCATGTTAGCTTATTTAGTACTTATCGGAATTTTTGTTGGTTTTACTGTTTCAATCTTAATTATGATTAAATGGTTTTTTAGAGATTATGCGATTTATCAAAATTCTATGAAACATAAATCAAATGATCTACACGATTGTGATGATTATATAATCTGTGATGAAGGTCATCCAGAAAAACCTTTTAAATGTAAATTCTGTGGAAAAAGATATTAAAGATAAAATAGTAATTGCAGTGCTTTATGTTTTGATGTTTATATCAATATGTGCAATTATTCAATGTTTATACGAAAGGCATCTAATTATAAAGCAAATTGAAATGCATGAAGCCAAATTAAAAGAATTATTAACTAAAAATTAAATACAAATGGAAAAACAAATTTTACAATCGGAATCTGCTGAAGATAGATTGGAACAGTTGAAAAATTCTGCTGATAAAGTTGAAAAATTTTCTTATCCGCGTGAGCTTTCAAATGGTGAAGTTCAGGAATTGCAAGGAAGATTATCGCAAGATATGATTTTTGTGGACCAGGAAGAACAAAAATTAAAAGTAGCAAAAGAGATTTTTAAAAGTGCAGTTAAACCTGTAAAGCAGCAATTAGCTTCAAATCTTACAATGATTAGAACACAAGTAGAAGAAGTGACTGAAGATGTTTATTTGTTAAAAGATGTTGCAGAAGGCAAAATGGGTTATTACTCAAAATATGGAAAATTGGTTTTTGAACGTAGTTTAAAATCAGATGAAATGCAATATAGTATTCAAGAACATTTAAGAAAAGCTAATTAATCATGGAAAGTAACTTAAAAATAAACGTTGAAGCTGGAATCAAAGAATTAGTAATTCGTGAAGGAAAAGCAAACGAAGTTCATGTTCCAAGTGGAATTTCTTTAAATAATTTAACAATCGATTCTGTTAAAGAATATTTAACCAAAAAAGGAATAAAAGAAACTGAAATTGAAAATAGTTTTGTTTTGTTTTCTTATGAAGAAAAAACCATTGAATTGCTTTATGCTGCAAGAATTGAAAATCCTGATAGAATAAAAGGTGAAGTTCGACTTCATCCAGATTTGAAAAAATTTGAAATCAATGAAGGAAGAAGATATACAACTTTTCAGTTGGCTGATTTCATCCGAATGAACAGACACTTTTTTGAAACTAAAGATGTTGCTTTAAAATTAGAAAATGTACTTAGAAATTTTACTGCTGATGTAGATAGAAGGGTTGAAGCTTCAGATGATAAGCGTGCTAATGTAAAAGCAAGTATTGTTCAAACAGTAAAAACAAATATTCCGGAAAACTTTACATTAAAACTTCCTGTTTTTGTTGGATCAGAACCAATTCCTGTTTTGGTTGAAATTGATATTAATTCTACAGATATAAGTTGCTCGTTAATGTCGCCAAACTTAAAAGAATTAATTGATGTTGAAACAAAAGCAATTATTGATGTTGAGTTAGATGCTGTTAAAAAATTGTATCCTGAATTAAGAATCTTTCAAAAATAATTAACAATGAACGCTACTACCTACACATACAACGAAGCGAAAGCAAAACAAGTAGAAAATGCAGTAATGCAAGTTTTTCAATGCAGTATATCTGATTTAATTGGTAATTCCGATACGCAGTATAAAAAGGTAGTAGTGTTTATTTTAAATAAGCTGCTAGGTTACGATAAAAGAAATATTGGTGTTGCTTACTCTATAACTTATTTGTTCGTGCCAACAGTTGTAAATGAAATCGAAAACGAATTTCTTCTAAATTTTGAAATGCGTAAAAAAATAACCGAAGTAACTAAAATTATAGGATATGAAAGCAGATGCTTGGAAGAAAGAAGAATTGAATTTGTTGCATAAAATATATGCAAATTCTAATAAAACGGTTTTAATTGCTTCTTTTCCAAATAGATCATATGGAGCTTTAAAAAATAGAGCAACACTTTTAGGATTAAAAAAAGCTATTGGATTTTCGGGAAAAAAGAGTTGGAAAGAAGAAGAAAAAACAGAATTCAAGAAAATATTTGCTACTGTTTCTAATCCAGAATTAGCTATAAAATTCGAATGTACGATTAATTCTGTAACACATTTATCTAGCAAATTAGGTTTAAAAAAATCGATTGAATTTAAAAAACAAATGGTTTCGAAAAACTTTTTAGAAGCAGGAAAAAAAACACGATTCAATCCTGGTGATGTTCCACATTCGAAAGGAAGAAAACGCGAAGAATGGATGAGTAAAGAAGGAGTTCTTAAAATGAACAAAACGCAATTTAAAAAAGGATCTGTTCCGCATAATCATAAAGAATTAGGAAATGAACGCGTTACAAAGGATGGATATATTGAAATTAAAGTAAATGATTTTCATGGAGAAAAATCAAAGAAAAATTATCAATTAAAGCAACGAATTGTTTGGGAACAACATAATGGTCCAATTCCTAAAAAAATGAATGTAGCGTTTAAAGAATCAGCTTCAAAAACTGAATTTACAGTTGATGATTTGTATTTAGAATCTAATATAGAAAATATGAATCGAAATGCAATGTGTGATGATTCAATAGTAAAAAGGTTTTTAGGAATTACAGCACAAAATCAGGTTGAGTTTATAAAAGATAAACTTCCTGAAATTATTGAACTAAAAAGAAATCATATAAAATTAACTAAACAAATAAAAGATCATGTTAAATCAAATTAAAGAAACATTAGAAGGTAAAGTTTTCATCTATCAAGAAGCAGCGCATTTGCCAAAAAGAGAATTAGTATGTGAAAGCGTTGAAAGTAAAGGTGATAAAATAATTATTTCAACAAATGCAAGAACATTTGCTATTTATCCATTTGATGCTGAAGATTTTTTAAGTAAGTGTAAAGTTTTGGAAAAATCATCGCACGAAGTAGTGATTCATAAGCCATCGCAAAAAGATGTATATCAAGTGGCAGAATACTGTGAAGATGTTTCTATATCATTAAAATCTATGTTCGATAAGATTGTTTCGGGCAAAGCTTCTGATAAAGAGATTCAAGGCTCCAAAGCAGCTATATCTGTTGCAGGAAAGATTATTGATATAGAAAAGATTAAGCTAGGTTATTTAATCTTAAATCATAAGTAAAATGATATTTCAGTTCGATAGTAAAATAGCAGAAGATTATGGCATAAACGAAGCCGTTTTTGTACATAATATATTCTTCTGGATAAATCATAACAAAGCCAATAATAAGCATTGCTATGAGGATAAATATTGGACTTACAATACAAAGATGGCATACGTAAAATTGTTTCCTTTTTGGACCTATGAGCAAGTAAAAAAGATAATAAGAAATCTAGTAGAAAAAGATGTTTTATTAACCGCTAATTTCAACGAAAACAGCTGGGATAAAACATTGTGGTACACCTTAACAGATGAAGTTCTTTTTTATTACGAAAGTATGCTTAACCCTAGTAAAAATGCATTGGTGCAAAAACAACAATCGAGTGTTGCAAAAACAACAGTCGATAGTGGAAATAACAACAATCGAATGTTGCAAAAGCAACTTTCATATATAGGAACAGATAATAAAACACATATAATAAAACCAGATAGTGAAAATGCACTCGCTTTTTTTAAAGATAATTTTCCTTCGAGATATGAAAAGTTTTTAATGGAATATAAATCAAAGATAAAAGACTTTGCAAAATTCGAAAAACTGATAGAATTGAAAATGGAAGAAGAAAGTACACCATACGAACAAAAACCAATAATTGCTAGAATAGAACGATTTGCAATTAACTTCATTGAAAACGATACGAAAGTCATTAGAATGAATCATCAACAACCAGAGCAAAAACAAGCCTACCAAGACCTTATATTTTAAAACTAAATGGAAACAACAAACTTACATAAAGGATTCGTGCCGCCACAAGCAATTGAAATAGAAGATGCTGTATTGGGTGCTGCAATAGTAGATGCTTCTGGATTGGATGAAATGATGATGATTTTAAAAACAGAAGAAATGTTTTATAAAGAATCATCAAGATTTATTTATACAGCAATCAAATCATTATTTGAAAACGGAAGTCCAATTGATTTAATGACTGTATCACAAAAATTAAAATCGTTTGGAAAATTAGAATTAGCTGGTGGTGATTTTGCTTTAATAGAATTAACACAAAAAGTTTCTTCTTCTGCTCACATGGAATACTGGTGTAGATTGATTCAGCAAAAATATATTGCGCGTGAGATAATAAAATTCAATACTCAAACAACTGCATTAGCCTATGATGAAGGAACAGATATATTTGAATTAATGGGAAGGTTGCAAATGCAATTTGATGAAATATCAAACGTAACATTAACCGGAAGGAAATCGAAATCATTCAAAGAAAACTTATCTGATCTATCTAAACGAATTGAGCACCTATCACATCAAGCAGAAACTAATGAATTGATTGGAGTGCATACAGGCTTTAAACGTGTAAATAAGTTTACAGGTGGTTATCATAACCAAGAATTGATAATATTAGCAGCGCGTCCTGGTATGGGTAAAACTTCTATGGTTTTAAAAACAGTTATAGAGAATGCAAAGATTGATAATGCAGTAGGTTTTATTTCTTTGGAAATGTCTGTGATGCAGTTAACAGCAAGAGCTGTTGCAATTGATACTAACTTTCATTTATCACAATTGATTAAGACAGGATTCGAAAAACAAAAGTACTTTGAATCATATGCTAATCACTCACATAGAATGGGTAGTTATCCAATATACATTGATGATGCATCTGAATCTGATATTAATACAGTCATATTGAAAGCCCGATTTTGGAAGCGTAAGTACGATATTAAGCTATTGGTTATTGATTATCTACAATTGATGAAGGATGTTTCTGTAAAAGGAAATCGTGAGCAGGAAATCAGTTCTATTAGTAGAAGATTAAAGATGTTAGCTAAAGAGTTAGATATTCCTATAATAGCCTTATCGCAATTAAGTAGAGCAGTAGAAACGCGTGGTTCAAGTAAAAGACCGTTACTGTCTGATTTACGTGAGAGTGGAGCAATTGAACAGGATGCAGATATAATACAATTTCTTTATCGACCAGAGTATTATAAGATTGAATTGGAAGGACCAGAGTTTGAACGTATGGTTGATGAAGGAGGTAATACTGAATTGATATTCGCTAAGTATAGAAGCGGTTCTGTAGGTACATCATTTTTAAAATGGATTGGTGATAAGACTAAGTTCGTTGATCCAACAGATGAAACAGAAAACTATATGCAGCATCCAGATGATTATGAAGAAAGTAAAGCGCTACCAAGTCCAACAGTTAATGAAGCATTCGATATAGAAGATAATCCTAAAGATGATATTCCTTTTTAATCATGGCAAAGAAACCACAAACAATCAAAAGAAGTTGGGTGCAAGAACGCAAGCCTTTCGAACGTGAGAACTCTAATACAGAATTCTATAACAGTTGGCCCTGGAGAAAGTTGCGCAAAAGATTCCTAGCAGCTAATCCTTTATGTGTTGATTGCGAAGCTAAAGATATGATTACTAAATCTACAGTTGCAGATCATATAGTTAGGATTAATGCTGGAGGTGAACCGCTAAACGAAAAGAACTTGCAAGCATTATGTGAACATCATCATAATAAAAAATCTGCATTTGAATCTAGGAAATAGGGGTATGGGGTAAAATCACAAACAGATAGCGAAGCGCCTACATCGCTGTTTAGTTGAAATTTTACTCGAAGTAAATAATTAGGTAGGGGGGTGTAACAAGTTAAGCGTTAATATTATGAGTAAAGCAAATTTAAAAGTTATCAAAGGTGATGGGGAAGAAAAAAAAGTAAATTCAAATCTTTATGAGATTTTGAAAAAGCTTCCGGCTCCAATTGTAAAAATGAAATTAACGGTGGACCAAAAATATTGGTACAACTATTTTGGTACTCAATTAATCGAATCCGAAAAACTAACAAAACCAGATTTAATTCATCTTCATAGATTATCAACTTCTGTAGATTATTACATTCAAGCAGAAAATGAAATTCGTAAAAAAGGATTTCATGGTGGATTAATTCAAACCTTCAAAGGTGGAGCAACAAACGTTTCTGGATACGTTACAATTCGCGAAAAAATGCTAAAAGATATTGATGAATTATCTAAACATTTTGGCTTCAGTTTCAAAGATAGATCAAAGCTTCAAGAAACATCAAATACTAATCCAGGACAAACTTCATTATTTGATGAATTCTTAAAAGCTAAACATGGATAATTATGAAACTAACAAAAATATTTTTTCTAACATTTTTTTTATCATTTTCTGTAATGGCTTTTGGATAACGTTCCCACGATAGGGGCTTTTGGATAACAGCGGAAAAGAGCTTGAAGTAGTTGCTGAATTAATAACTAAACAAAATAAACAAAAACAAATGATTAAGATAGATTATAAAGAAAGAGCAGAAGATTTAGCTAATGACAACATTAAGTTAATGGACAAAAACTCTAGTCTAAACTCTGAAAATGAAAAACTTAAAATGCAATTACTACAAGCTAATGTTGTAGGGCAAAGCGAACAGTTAAAAAAGTTTTGGGAATATTTCGATAAAGAAAGTATTGCTATTAACTGCAATGATAAAGAACGTGACCAAGTGATAAAAGACTTTTTTAATTGACTACAACGGTTCTCGGCTTTGTCGTCGTTGTGGCGATTTAAGACCAAACTTAACAAATAACAACTAATTTTTAAATTAAAAACTATGAATACAAATAAAGACCAAGTGCCACAATGCGACAAAACCGCTGTTGGCAGTAGTTATTTATCATCTATCAAAACGAATAAAGTTTTTGAAGAAAAAGCAATTATTATTTCATATTTGAGATACCATGATCTAAATGTTCCATTCTCTTCATCTCTGTAAGCATTTAAGTCATTTTGGTCAAATTCTTTTTGATATACAAAATCTTCTCCCAAAACAGAATAAAATAAATTAATTAAATCTCTCACATCTTTTTCATCAGCATCATTTTTAGATAAAAAAATTGACCTTTTACCATTCGCTTTTTCGGATAAACTTATATATTCAAAAGGCTTTTCACCTTCATTTAGGTTTAAATCGGAAACTTTAATAACATTCTTTAATTCATCATCAATAGTTACTTCACCAACTTCCATTTCCTCATGATTATAATCATAGGGGTTAACATTAAGTTCTGTTAAAATACTATCTAATTTTGAAGAATTATTGTTATTATCACTTTTTAAAAAATCAAAAAATCCCATATTATATTTTATTATTTAGTTTGTTTTAGACGATTTTCTTTATAATTACTGCTTACGTTGTTGTGTAAGGAAAGTTGCGTGTTTGCGAGGATTTTCCGAAGGAAAATCAGAAGCTAGCAAACACGCAACTAACTTAGGTTTAGCTAAAACTAGCAATTTTTTTTACACGGTGTTGGCTGTAGTTTTTATAATTTAAATTTTGGTTTACTTTCAATTCTTTTGATTATTTCTTTAGTTTCTTTTTTTGAATTATACCAAGCTATCCCAAAACAAATAGCCAAAATGAGAGTAGTTATTGTAAATATTCCATTAAAGAAAAGGTTCCAAGAAGAATTAAACCCTTGAATACTACTCCCTTCAGCTATTGTATTCAGTAATAAAGGCAAGAAAAGAGCAACAGTGGCAATTGTAAGTTCTTTCCATAAATTATCACTTCCTCTTTTTATTGTATTAAATTCATGTTCATTTAGTGAATAAAAAGTTGAATGTCCATCAAAATGCATTTCAGAAGTGGCTTTGGCTTTATTAATTTCTTCAATAGGTAAAGCTTGCGAGTTTTCTTCTTGCCCTTCCGATATTTGACTATTTATATCGCTAGGGTTATTAGATTTCGTTTCCATCTGCATCTACTTTTTTACCTAATAACCATGTATATTCAAAAATTACACCTTTATCATTATTAATACCAAACACTCTGTAATTAAAAAAAAGGTTTCTACCTTCCAACCATCCAACTCTAATTGGATTTACATTTCCTGTTCCTAACGAATTATTAAAATTCACGAAATTTAGACCAATACCGACTTTCTCAAGTTTGTAAGGTTCTAACCTTGTCTCTTTATTTTCTATATCAGCTGTAAATTTAAATTCAGCTAAAAATTGAAATTTTGAACCAAGAGAAATTTCAATATTTTCTTTATTTGGGTTTATTAAAGAACCTTTCTCATAAACATCAAGTTCTCCTATTTTAGTTTTTATCATTGTCTTGAATTACTTTTATTTTCTCGTGTTGTTTAAATTACAGCCAACGTTATGCCACTTAGTAAGGTTGTGGACTTTTGAAAACGAGTACTTTCGGCTGGAAGTAAACGTTATTAAAAAAAGGCAATTCCACTACACCCAAAATCTCGATAAATGGCGGTTATGCGAAGTTTTCTTGGGGCAAAGATTTTAAATATTTTATTAAACTTTCACAAGTTATTGCATTATTAGTAAGTTGAGAAATTGATGTGGAATATTCAAAACGCAATGGAGAAGAATATTTTTTAGGAAAAACGGAATTTTTTCTTTTGCCAATTTCATCTTGAAATCTATTTAGAAATGAAATTAAAAACTTTAATTCAAATTTACCTCTAAATGTTTTAGACTTATTAACAGATTTGAATATTTCCAGTTTTTTATCAAAATTTAAGTCTGTTATTTTGGGTGATTCTGAAAATAAAGTTTCGATATTTTCTTTACTTTTAAGTTCTTCAGGAAATAAAATTGTTATTAAATCATTCTTAACAATCTTTTCAAAAATATCACAATTAAAATATCTCTTTAATGTGTCATCAATGTTTAACCTTGTATTCGAATTATTTAGTTTACGAAAATCATTTTGGCAACTTAACCAAGCATTAAAAAATATTATATTTGAATGGAAAACCTCTTTACAATTAACATACAGATCAATGGCTTGATTGAAAACAGGACAACTTTTAGGAATATTAAATTCATTTATTAAAATATTTTCAAAAGCTTCATCAATAGTGTAAAAATTTTCTATACTATAAAATGGGGTGACATAAATTTTACCATCTAAATTATTTTCTTCAAAGTCTTTATCTACAAAATACATAGTTGAGGAGTTCGCATATATTACATGATTATTCATTAATTGATGTAATTTTATTAAATTTCCTTTCCCATTGCAATTATAGTTGAATATCTCATGTTGATGGTTGTAAGATTTAATCCTAAATGAATAATATGATCTATCTTCTTTACCTTCGTAAAAACAATAGAGATTCTTTTTGTTTTTATTAAAATCTAAGACAAATTCAGTGTAAGCAACTAATTCTGATTCAAGTTCCTTTTTTGCAATTTCAATTATATTACTTTCCATTTTTAATCTATAAATACATTCATACCTATTGCAAAATTTTCTAATTCATTACTAAAAATAAATGGTGAATGAGTTACTGCTAATAAAAATTTACATTTATCTGATTCCATAACATGAGGCAGTAATTGCTTTTGCCACTTTATTGAAAGTGAAAGTTCAGGTTCATCGAAAAAAATCATTAAATCACTAAGGTCTTCAAGATATATTTTAGAAAAGAGTGAAATTATTTGTTTTTCTCCTGATGATAACTGATTAAGTTCAACCTTTTCCTCAGTTTGGCTATTGTATATATTTAAGGTTACTGAACTTTCATCAAAAAACATTTTTTTACCGACTAAATATTGATTGGTGACTTTTTCAAAATCTTTAATAGAATTATCCAATTCTCTTTGACGTAAATAAATATCTTCAAGTTTTGTTAAAAAATATGCAAGTTCAGGTTTAGTTAATAATTCTTTTGAGTCCAAAAGCATTAAAATATTTTCCCTATCAGCTTGCGATAAATTGTTTTTAACACGATTTAAAATAATTTCAATATTATTTCTATTTATATTTAAAATTTCATCTTTAGACAATTTTGGAAAACCCTCTTGTAATTGGTGTAACATTTCACCAGTTACTTTTGCAAAACCTTTAATTGAACTGTCGTTAATTTTAGAAATAATTTTTCTAATTCTTTCTTCAACATCCTCCATTCCAAATTGAATTAATGTTTCATCTTCTAGATCTTCTGTTTCTTCTCTTTCATCTTCATCGTCCCACAGCATATTATTCATTTCGTCATTATGTATTCTTCGTAATTTACCTAAATTATGTAATTCCTCTTCAACTCTTCTGTATGTTGGGAAGTAAATAATATTAGTATTGAATTCTATTTCTAGAAAACTCACTAATTTTTCTAAACTAGTAAAATCTGGTTGCTTAGAAATTAGGTCTATTAATTCAACTATTAATCCAATAGGAGGATTATTTAATTCTACAGCTAACTTATTTTTTCGAACATATTCGTAAATTATTCTATGCTTATCTATATTTTCTTCACTTCTATTTGAAATAAATGAATTTAAGTCTTCGATATTTAAAATTTTGGTGATTTCAGATTTTAAATTTTTATATCTTAAATTTCTTTTATTATTTAAACTTTCTAAATAACTGTTAAGTTGTAATTTCGTAAAACTAAATTGGTTATTATCAATAGTTAAGGAAATACTATCAAAGTTTATTTTTAGTAATTTTTTCCACTTTTTGGTAAGAGTAAAGTATAATGAATTAAGTATAGATGTTTTACCTAAACCGTTTTCACCCATTAAGATTAATACATTATTATCAAAATGTAAATCAACGTTTTGATATCCAAATAGTTTTTTTATTTTAAAATTTTGTAAGTTATTCATTTTTGTTTTTCTAAATTTTGTTTAATAAATATGAGTTCTTATGAGTAAAAATGTAGCATAACGTCAGTATGTAAAAAATTAAAATCAAACTCTTGAGAATCCCATATTTGAGATTGTTCTTTGGAGTTCTTTGAATACTTTCTAGATTTGAAGAGATTTTTTCACAGCCTGACGTTTTTCAGCTTGCGAAAGTTGCGTTTTACAGCACCAAGCCTTTACAAATATACACTAACTTTTAAATTTAAAAATATATTTATAGACACTTCCTAAACTAGCCACTTTTACAAACAGCTGTTGTGTGTTCGGTTTTTATTCTTTTTCTGATAGTTTTATATTAATATAACATAAAAAAGCTCCAATTATTCTCAAAACAGAGTTCCAAATACCAACATTTTCTCTGTTAGTTGAGAACAAGTAATAATCACCAACAATAACGATTAATACCCAAATAATTAAAAATATATTCAATGTTTGGATTTTAAATTTTGGTGCAATAAGATAGACAGGAACAATAAAAAACAATCCTTGTAGTAAAAATAAAGAACCGTTCAATAAAAAAGAATTTGCAAATGTATTACTAGACAAAAAAAGTTGCACAAGTTGTTGATATAAATATGGAAATATTATTGAGCATATTATTGATACTGGTAAAACTAAAATCCAACGAAGTATATTCATAAAAGTGGTTTAATATCGAATACAATATTAAAATAAAAAAAGTTAAGAATTTTACGGTTTCCCGTAAAGCATTTAAAAATTAATTATGAGGTTTAATATTCCTCCTTAAAAATTATGTCTATAAATAAAAAACAAAATTTTAATTCATAGTGGTTTTTCAGAAGGAAAAACCAAGCCTAAACTGTTTTTGCTAACCGTTGTTGGCATAAGATTATTATTTTATTTAATTATTGCTATTTATTTCATATATAGAATTAAAATCATTTATGAAATTATTTTTTTCGAAATATAAATATTTGTTTTCCAGTTTGTTATATTCTAATTTATTATCTATGTCTTTTAAAAAACCATTAAGGTATTTAGTTGTTAAATTTGTTTTATAATATTTAGTATCAACAGCTATTATGTTCTTTTCTAAATTATAATCAAAATTCATACCTTCAGAATCATAATACTCTGCTAAAATGAATAATGAATATCCATTTTTTAAACAATAGGATTGAATAATTTCGAGTGGATAACAAACTTTACTTTTACATTTTGAACCCCAAATATATACAATTGATTTTTCGTTTTTGAGTAAACATTTTTTTAAAGTTAAACCATCTGTTATAAAAATAAAATTTTCAATTTTTGAATATTTACCACAGATTGTATCAGTATTTTTTGTTTTGATAAATAAGTTTGGACTTTCTTTCTTTGTCTTGTTATAATAACTATAAAGGCCTTGAAAACCTCCATTAAATGAACAAGAAGTAATAATTAAACAAATAACAGTAAGATAAAATATTTTTTTCATATTAATTTAGTTTAAAACAAGGTTGAAGTAAATAATTCAACCTTGTTTTGTTGTTTTTTTAATTTTCTAAAGCATTAATAATGTAACCACCAAAGTTACCTACACTTGAGTCAAATTGATATTCACCTTTAAGTAAAGTTGTCTTAACACTACTTATGTTATTATCAATATATAATGTTTGACGATTATTAATTGCATTTAAATGTTCGCTTTTTGTAGGGTCTAATTTAATTGTTAAATATCCAGTTTTTGTTTCATCATATATAATGATTTCACCACCGTTTACAACTCTATTTTGATCATAACAGTCAACAACCACGCCATGTTCAGTACAGCAAAACCAGCAATCAACATAATTACATAATCCAAAGCCACTACAGCTTTTACTTGTTCTACCCCAGCTATCCCAATCTGCATAATGAAAATGAAATTCTTTTTCCTTTTTTAGATAATTTTCATTAATATTATTTTCAGTTGAATCTACTGAATTAATTATGGTTTCTTCATTTTCAGAACATGATGTAAATATTAAAAAAATGATAAAACACATTAAACTTATTGTTGAAAATATTTTTTTCATAATTGATATTTTACCCTATTATTAATTCGGTCTACCGAAAGGACGACAACTTTAGGCACAATTTTGTTTTAAGTTAATTTGTACCGCCCTGTTGGTTTACTAACTTTTACTTATTACTAACTTTTCGTTTTTCCTTGAATGAATTCTATTGTATCTTCAAGCGATTCGTCCTTTTAGCAATGTTTTTCAAAATTTTCTGCCAACGATTAGTATATGAAAAGTAGATAATTCCGAAGCACAAAACTTTCGGTTAAGTACAAACTTTGATACGAGCTAAAAGTATTTAATTCATTACTAATTCGCCTATTTTTTATATACACTGTTGTAGCACGTTTTGTATTACAATCCGTAATACAAATTTTATTTTTTCAAAGCAAACTTTAATTTCGAAAATATTAGAAATTAAGGCCTAATTCTTTTAATTTAATTTTTATTTCTTCTGTTTGATTTTTTATTTTAAACATCTCGTTTCTGTCAGTAGAAGTATCAATATAAACAAAAGCGTCAGAATCATTTATTAATTCTATTATTGTATAAAGTTGCGAATATACAAACCCATAACAATCTTTAAAATATTGCTTGTTTTCAATTTCGTTTAGTTGATATTCTTTTTCTCCGTCAAAGAATATTATATTTAATATTGGTTCTGTCATTTTTTTTTAAAATTCCTATTTCGCCATACCAAACCGTAGTTGTGTGTTCGGCTTTTATAATTTGAATAAACTTTTTTAACATTTTTTAAGTAAAAAGTATTTTTATAAACCAATACTTATAACACCTTTTTTTTATGATAAATTAATTATTATATTTTCAAAATTAGAATTTTTTTTTCAAAAAACTAATAATATACGGAAGAAAGATTACGGTTTAACCGTATTTTTTATTAGCTCATTTACACAATAATAATAACCATAATAAAGCTACTTTTATAATTTAAATTAAACGCAATTTTGTTTTATAAGTTGGCAGTGTTTTATTCAAACATTTACCACGATAATTCAACAAAGATATAATTTATCATTTGTTGCATTAAGTTATTGAATGCTCACGCGTTTTTCTCAATTCATTGCTAACTCAAATATATCCGAAAATATAAAAAACAAATTAAGTTATTTTATTAATATTCAGTACATTATTAGAGTATAATTAAACGAACAAAATTCGTTTTTATTTTTGATACTTAGATCAAATATAAACTTTTAGTATTTCTAAATAACTGTAGGATCACTCATGTTAAATTCTCCTTCAGAAGTTACAAACTTGGTCCAGGTTGGTCGCATTACTAAATATTTGAATGCATCTGAATAATTGGTAGAATACATCGGTCGTAAATGCATGGCTAATTTTTCAGAAGATTTGTCTTTATATATTTTTGACGCTCCAGTTCTATCTCTTCTATTGTCAATTTTGGTCAACTCAATAGAACTTTTTACACATTTACAATTGAATTTGTCAATTTTTAATTTTGGTAAACCTTTCACAGTTTCGCCCATCATTCCTTTAACAAAATTATACTCATCTTCTTGCAAAATTGTTCCTTGGCCAACGCTCATTAATTCAACATACCAACCGGTAGAGTTTCCAAATTCATCATACTCAATTGCTTTTTTTAGCGCAGAAGCCCAATCTCGTTTGGTATTTGCGTTTTGATTTCCCGAACGGTCATAATACAATTTTAGTTTTTTTAATTTATGATATTTATAGTATTCTCTATATTGTTTTCCCAATTGTATTTCATTCTCTGGAGCAAGCGTATGAAATTCTTTTAATAAATATAAATATTCTCCTCTAGGTTGTGCTGTAACCATACTGCACATTCCTCCAAAATCTACACCCGCTTCTAATTCTTGATTATGATCAATATACCTTAAAGCTAGTGAGCTTTCTTCAATAGTATCTAAAATTCCAAATTTATCATAATAAGAATTTATGGTTCCATCTTCAAAAAAATGATGCTCTCCAAGATTGCCATAAAACTTTTCACCTTTTGTTAAATTGACTTTAAAGGACAAAATAGCACTTTTAAATTCTTCGATTCCAAGAGCTTTTAAACTGTCTTTAAAAAATCCTTGCGTTAAAACATCCACATTTACAAAAGAAGAAACAACATAAAAAAATGTCAAATCTTTACGAGCTCTTATCCAACGCTCTCGCCATCTACCTAAATTTTTTCTTAATTGCTCAACCTTAATTTTATCATTGTCTTTTTGAGCATTATACAATTCAATGTTAATTTCATTTAACACCAGGGCACAATTCAAAGCCAATTTCACCTGGTCTAAGTCCATGTCTTTTTCATGCTGCATTATCCAATCTTCATCACCATCTAAAATATTAGGCATATCGGTGGTAAATGTTCGACCTCTATAAAAAACAGAATGGCCAAACTGTGCATATTCTCCACGAATTGCTGGATTTAGCTTTTTAAGTTTTTGAAATTTTAACAAACGAGCTTCATCCCCAAAAATATGTTGAAATGAATCTCCAGCCAAACCTGAAGGTTGATCTAAACTTCCAAGACTAAACATACATCCATTGTAAATAGATATGGTATGTTTGAAACTTTCGACTGGCTTGTAGTTTAATTTAAAATGATTTGGAGGTCTTTTGTCTGTTACATAATGAATTCCTTCTTTCCATCCTTCACGGTTCCAACCCTCAATAAGTGTTGGAACTACATTACGCATTGCATTTACATACGTATCAGAAACAAATACACTACGACTGCGTGGCATATCTTCTACAACATTAATAGATCGCTTTGCAATTATTTCTGATGTTTTGGCAGTTGCACGACCAGCAATTCCGTAAAAATCTTTTGGCTGAATTAAATCTACTAAAATCGTAAACCAATTAGCATAAATAGATTCTATATTTATGTCATCAGCCTTTACGTGGGTTTTCCGACTCATCTTGAAATATTTTTAATTCATAACCTGGAACTAAGGCTTCTTGTTTAATTCTATTTTTTTCTTTTTCTGTAAGTTCTGGAAGAGCATCAATCATTTTAGACAATTTTTGTCTATCTACAGTACCAAATTCAAAAATTGAAGCATCAAGACTATATAATTTAACCGGTCTTCTAAATAATTCTTCAGGAAGTTTCTCTTCATCTGGTTCGTTAACACCTCTCACAGAAATGATATCAAGAATCATTTTTGATATTTTAGCGGCATCATTTATATCTTTCATATTCAACATAGCAAAGTGAATTACTTTGTCTAGTTTTTCAGCATAAATGTTTCGCCAAGCCATTTTAGAAACTACAGCATCTTTATAAAAATATTCGCGAGCTTCAGCAATTATATTTTTTGCTTTGTATCTGGATAGCCCATCTACTAACATTAAATGCTTGATGATTGTTTCGTCATTTGCAAATTGGTCTATTCGCATAAGCATTCCCCGAACTTTGTCCAATAGCTCTAAATATTCTGCAATACCAGGAGGAGCATTTTCCAAAGAACCATGTTCCATGAAATCATAAATGTCTTGTAATGTTATATCTTCAATTTTCATCTCCAAAAAGGCATTTGTTTCTTGTATTTATAATTTCAATTTCTTTGCTTTCTTTTAGGAAAATTTGTGCTGCAGTAATATTGCCACTTTCTGCCAATTCTTTTTGCTTATTCATAATGTTGAATTGACTCACTAATTTTCCTCTCTCATAAGATTTTCTAACCTCTGATTCTTTATTATTCCAGATTTCTACGAACGCTTTTTTATCTACATCTAAATACAAAGCAATTTGAGGAAGGCTATAATTTACAGCTGCCAAATCGTGAATGTTTGTGTATTCTTCTTCAGAAAATTTTAGAGGTAAGTAGTTCATTAATAAGTTTTCAAATTAGCATTTGTAAAAAGTTCTTTTCTAAAATCATACAATCCCTTACTATTTGCAAAAAGATATTGTTCGTAATGTGCGTTTTCGCTCCAGTTTCCAGAACCTTCAACGACATAATGAAAATCTGCTGTTTTCATAATACACACTTTTGCATGTGACCAGGCATAAACTGCTTTTATATTTCCTCTTGAGCTACATAATGCTTTTAAATGTTCTATTGTAGTAGGATTTCGTTTAATCATACTATCGGAAATCATTATTGTTATTTGCTCAATCATTCCTTTGTCGTGCATTTCTACCAAAGCATCAATAACTCTGCGTGAAATAGAGTAGGTGCAAGCATGTAATTCCTTAATAGTAAACATTCGTGCAATCATAGGAATAAAAGTAAAAGCATTAAAAGCCTTATCACTTTGTAAAAAGAAAAACTCATCAACACTTGGCAGTCTGTTTAAATCTTGATCTAAAGAACTAATCTTTTGAAAATGATTGGCAACATATTTACTGGTCCAGAGCTCTGATGGTTTTTCTTCCTTTTCCTTTTTTAAGTTTTTATAATCAAATAGTTTATTCACTCACTCCTAATTTTTGTTTAACTAGATTTAGTTTGAATTCACGATTTAAAATTAAACGATTAACGTTTAAAATTTTAGTTTCATCGCCAGATGCTTTTTCAATTTTTTTAGTTTGATCATGAAAATATTTACTAGATGAATTTATGAATTTAAGACATTCGTCTTTTGTCATATTTTCAACCTCTCTAGTAATAATTGTTTGAACGAATAAAGGATGCTCACCTAATAATTTTCCATTCTCTTTGTAGTATTGTAATTCTTTGTGAAGAGCTAAATTTTCATTGTAGTCTTCTTCAACAAGTTTTGCCAATTCATCTTCTTCAACTTTCGGAAGTTCTAAAGTCTTATCTAGTACTTGCTGTAGTTTTGCGTGATTCTCTTCATATCTTTTGAATGCAGCAACTTTTCGACCTACAACTGTATGAAGTATATCTGGACAATTTTTATCGTTTAAGAAAGGATATTCTTCTCTTAGTGGTTGATGTTTTGATTTTGTTGTGTTTTCAGTTTCTAAACCTTTTAAGTATTCTTGATGCTCTGGAGAATTCAAAATAGTAGTTAATTCTTCTATTAAAATTTCAGTAATTTCACCTCTAATAACTAATTCAAAAGATTCATCTTTTAAAACAATTTCAATAATTTCCTCTAATCCAGCAACACGATTTTCGACTTGACTATTTTTAGCCCATTCTCTTAATTGCTCTTGATTCATATCTAAAATGAATTGAGGAATTACTTGAGGCTCATCATTACCAACAACTTTCATTTTTGGAGAAGCTTGTGGTTTTGCTTTTACTAAATCAATATCAGTAATCGCACAAAGTTTTTTTAAATCATATAAAAGAAACTCTAAATTAGAATCAGAAAAACCAACTCTATTTAATTTTTGCAATTGAAAATCTTCTTTGTTTGGCAATTTTTTGTAAAGCCCCAAAGCTTTATTGAATTGCTCATATTTACTTTTTGGTAAACTCACCAAAAATAATATGGCTGCTGCTTTAATATTTTGTGACATAACTATTATTTTACTTAGTTTATTTATTTCAAAGATGGTAATTACCTTTTTTTTTTCGTGTGACATGGTGCACACATAAAAAAAGCCTCTGATTAACAGAGGCTTCTTAACATTAAACAAACAACTATTTAACTACGAGATAATTCAATAAAATAGGCTGTTGTTCCTGCGTTAACAACCATAAAATTGATAACAGCATTTTCTAAGGCTGTCCAAGTAGTTCCATTTAATAAAACTACAGTAACAAGATTAGAAGGTCCAGAATCTAATGTTGCTGGATCACTACCACCTTGACCAATTAATGTGATAGTTTGTTTTTGATACATTCCTGTAAAATCAAATTCTATTGGAACCGAGGTTGATAAAGCAGGCAACTTATAATTATATCCATTATTAATATTTATTGGCACTGCCGAAATATCGGTTACAATAAAAGGATGAGCTAATACTACATCGCCTTCATAATGTTTAGGTACTAAACTTGTTTTCGCAAAAGCTTCAAAGTTAAACGTATGGAATCTTCCATCGTTATTGTCAGTTTTAGAAGGCTTTAATTGCAATGGAGCACAAGGAGTTCCCATTACTTCATAAAAATCTTCTTGACAAGCTCTATGTAATATAATTACATTTTTGCCAAGTAAATTTTGTGTAAGCTCTTTAACAGCTAAACCATTACCAGGATGTTGCATCATATATTTCTGAGAAATATTTATGGAGTCTTCATCACCATCACTTTCATAAGGAGCTTCTGTTTTAGATTTTGTTCCGTAAACAGTAATAGGGTATTTACCTGATTTCATTAAAAAATTACCTATCATTTTTACTCCGTTTGGATCACTTGGAGGAAAAACTGCAATATCTTCTACAATCATTATAATTGTATCTCCTTTTGGAGCACCAGAGCCGGGACTAATCCCGCTCTGTTTTGCTAAATTTGGAAATGTATACATTTTCTATTTTTTTTTATTAGTTAATAATTAGGCTACAACTCTTTTGATTTCTACCCAAACACCATCTACCAACATCAATTCGATATAATCAGCAGCTGTTCCTAAAGTTAAAGCAGCAGTTAAAGAAATTCCTTCACCAGTTACCATTGTAACTTCTATGTCTACTAAATCAGTTCCATAGATTTTGATAGTTTTTCCTTCAACACCATTTATGATTGATGTAACTGCTAAATCTGCATCACCTGAATAAGTAAATACATTTCCTTCGTTTGCATCAATTACAGCAGTATCATAATTAACATTATTTGTAATTGGTCCAGCTGGTTCAGTTGTTCTTGAAACTTGCATAAATGTTCCATCTTCTTTTACTAATAACGTTAGTGTACCACCATTATTTAAAGCAAAATCAGAACCAATAACAATCTTAGTATTTTTTTTAACAGCTTTTGCAGATGCTAATCCTGTGTTACCTGTAATTTTAATAACCATTCCTGGTACAGCTCCTTCAATAGCAGTAATATCAGTGTTGAATGTTTTATCAACTGTCATGTTATTAAATGTCAATTTAATAATACCAGTTTCATCATCAAACAATGGAGCTGTTATAGACTTATCAAAAATAGGAGCATCATTAGACCATACCATTTGTCTTTCAAATTCCGCTGGATCACCTTCAGCTAATTTAACACCTACATATTTGAAACCAATTCCTAAACGGTAATCAGCAAATATGTTTGTATCTCTTTTATCTTGCTGAGTAACGAACTTACTTTTTTCGTTTGCGTTATAATCTAATATATCAACATTTGAAGATTTAGTAATTCCAATGAATAAAGATTTAGTTTGGTCTTTTAACGGTTGAAAAATAAAGTTTGGGTAATCAATTGGATGATTTTTTGTGTATTGCATCATTCCTTGATCTGTATTATACTGTAATTGATATTCTTTTCCAGCACGCTCACGATACCAAGCCTCTAATTGTGTTGACATTTGAATCTCCATTCCTTGTTGATTTCTATCTTCTTCAGGAATAGATTCAATCATTTCACGGATATAATCAACAATATTTGCTTTAGTTGGCAATCCATATGAAACTGAGAAAGGTTTGTATTTTTCAGTTACAAATCTATGATACCACCATAAATAACGTAAACCATTTTGCGAATTTACATTTGCACCTGGATTACCATCACCTTCTGGAGACTCCACAAAAATACCATTGATTTGAGCTACTCTGTCGTCTAATTTTTGACGTTTTACTAATTCACCTAATAAATACCCAATGAAAGTAGTTTTGAATGGAGAAGAACCTTCACGGTTATAATTTCTAATCCAAGTATTTTCAATTTCTTGTAATTCATACCCTTCAAACGTTATATCAATTTTCTTTCTAAAAACTTGACGTTGTTCTGCAGCAATTTTGAATTTGTTTTTTGGAGACCATCCTTTTTTACGCCCTTGAACAATTTCAGCAGCCAAGAAAGAACCATTTGCAATTCTATCTAGAACACCTGTAGTACGTGACCATTGTTTTGGTAAATCTTCAAAGTCGTTAAATAATGAATCTAATTGGGTAGGATTTTCACGAACAAAATGCTCTAAATCATCTTGAAGTAAAGGGATTTTAGAATCAGTCATAAAGTCTGTAGCTTTTACACTACCGTCTCTTAAACGTGCGTTCCAAGGTCTTTTATCAAAAGCATCCCAATCTTTACCAGACGCATGTAAATGTGTTTCTGAATGTTTCATTGATTTGTTAAATTCATTTTTAATAATCGCTTCTGGAGAATCTCCAATATCTTCAGCAATTAGTTTTTTGACCATTTCATTGGTTTTTTGTTGGTCAGCCTTAATTGCTTGAAGAGTTTCTAACATTCCTGTTTCGCCTTTTTCGTTTTTTGCAATTTTTGCAATTTCTTCAGCGGACAAATTAGATTCTTTTACTAAAGCATCAATCTCATCTTGAATTGCTTTTAAATCCATTTGTTCATTGTCCTTCATAGCTATTAACTCATTGTTAAACGCTTTTTTTAGATCTTCAAGTTTAACATCACCTAAGTGAGCTTTTAACTTTTCGTCTTGTTCTGCTGTAAAATCAACCACATTGTTTTCGGCATTTACCGGAATCTCCGATATGTTTAGCAAGGCCATTAGGAATGTGGCTGTTTTAGCCAAAAATTTCCATTTCATCTTTTAAAATTTTAAATTAAACATTTGATTTATATAGTGATTTCATTTCACTCAACACTAAAGCCAAATTAATGGCATCTTCTAAACTTCCCATACTGTCAGCCAATCCAATTCCGATAGCTTTATCAGTATAAAATGTTTTTCCTGTTATTACTCCAGGTTCTCTTAAATCTAAATTTGGTCTAGCTTTTTTAACCGCATTTTGAAAATTGATTGCTAAAGGAGAAAGCATTTCATCTTTAATCATATCGTATTTTCCATCCAAGGCTAACAAAAAAGCTTGATTTTTTGTTTCTGATTCTTTTGGATAAATATCATGAAAAGTATATCCTAATGTTTCAAGATATTTTTGATTATCTTTAAAAGACAATACAACTCCAACAGAACCAATAGTAGCCGAAATATCATTACTAGCCATTACATGATCGCAACATGAATACATTGCATATAAGTGAGCGGAACAACATTGGTCATACAATCCGATAACTGGCTTAGTTTTCATTTTTCCAAATTCTACAAATGGAGCAATTGCCGAAACAGAACCACCTGGTCCATCAATATTTAAAACTATAGCCGCAATGTTTGGATTTTTATCAGCTGCTTTTAAAACTTTTACAATTTCATCAGCACCATAAGTACACCAATCACCATATTTAATAATTGCTCCAATCATATCTACAACTGCAATAGAACCTTTTGGAATAGCCATATTACCATCTTGGTCGGCTTTTATGCCATTGATGTTTTCGTCAAAATATGATATTAGAGATTTTACTTCATTACTTTGTGGCAATGCAATAGCTTCACCACTCATAATTTTATGAGCAATAATTCCCCAGTGTTGCAAACCATCAAAACTCATGGCCCATAGTCCGCGAGAAATTTCATTTAATAAAGGATTTACTTTCATAACTTATTTTTTACGAATTTCACGTTTTACAGTTAAAGACTGTGTGACATGGTTTTTACTTATTATTGGAAAATGTTTTTAATTTCTCTATTCATTTTCTTTTTTAAAATCATGATGTCAGCACAAACTTTTCCAAAGTCTTTATATGCTGAATCTGAAACTGAGGAAAGACTTTCAATGTTTTCAAACATGGAAGCTCTTTTTAATTGGAGTTTTAATAATTCTTGTTTCATTATTCCTTTTTTTGAATTTTCATAAATTTACTTTCTCCACATTCATCAAAAACTTTGGCTGTAAATTGTTTCTTTCCTAAAAATGTTGTTTTTAAACCTAGAAATTTCCATTCTCTACGCTCCCAATACGCAACAGCATCAGATTTATTGTTAAATGTTTTTTCGGTGAATACAACCTTTAAAGAATCGTTTTTGTATTCTACAAATCCTTTATTTGTTTGGCATTTTGTACTGTCGACAAAAGGAGTTTTGGCGGGAATTTTTTTATTGATTGATTCTAATAATTTAGAAACATCAATTTCGTTTTTATCAGTATCTCTATAGTTTAAAGTTTGAGAAACTATAGATTGAATTCTATTTAATTTTATATTATTTTCCTCAAGCTTTTTATTTAGTCCTGGATTATCATATTCTAAATAATCTTTGATTTCATCTGAAGATAATGACTGAGTTGTAAATCTTAAACTATCTGCCTTTCTTAATTGAACTGCATTTTCTGATTGTCTTTTATTTTCTGCAACTTGATAGCTGTAATCTTTATAGAACCAAACAACCACAATTATTAAAAGCATAAATCCTATTTGACGAATGTTATTTAATGCGATCATACTAAGCTACTTTTAAAGTTTGTGTGCATTTTTTTAAATCAACAACTCTAATCGTATTAGGTTGTACATTTAATGTATGAATATCCATGTGTAACCAACCTTTTGTTATTGATGGATCCTCAAGCCTTCTTAACCCTAAATTGTAAAATTCCTTGATATTGTCTTTTACAATTTTAAACATTGCTTCTTCATCGCCTTTTGGGTCAATTGCTCTACCAAGTTTATGAGCTGAAAGTTTAGCTCCAATTCTACATTTAATAGAACGGAAACCACTCCATTTTGAATAGTATGAAGCTTCTATTTTTTTTATTAACCACTCATTAGACTTTTCGGAATTAGCTGCATAAAAAGCCCACCAATTATTAATTCTTAATGGTTTTCCAAGTTTTTCACGCATTAAATCTGCTATTTTAAATAGGCTATTGTCTATTTTTGAAATACCTCTATCGTTTTCTGTGAAGTATGTAAAAGGATCTACAAACTCGTCTAAATGAAAGTGTTTTGAAACTTTTATTCTTTCTACCATTATTTCTTCTTTTTTAATTTGTTGAAAATTTTATCTTCTTTAACCTTTGTTATCATTAGAAATAATATCAAAACATTGAAAATTGTTTCGATTGCATTAATATCTAAAAAATTCTTTTCATCGTTATAAATAAAAGCATGTTTGAAAAATGAAACACTCATAAAAAGTGAGAAAAATGTTAATATTATATAGGCAGATTTTCTGCAAATACTACGCTCTTTTTGGTCTGTTGTTTTAATAAAAAATGCAAAAAACAAACACCCAAAAACTATCCAATTAATTATCAGTATCATCTTTTCCATTTTTATCAATTGTTTTGGTTAGTTTTCTAACCGCTGTTTTTAAAAATTCCTCTAATCCATACGCGACTATTACAGTAGCTAGAAGAGTCATTTTAATAGATAGGTTAAAATATTCCATTACAGCTGGCATTAAAAAAAATGCAACTATGACAGAACCAAGTATTTTACCTATTAGGATTGTTCGTTTAATTGATTCCTTATGCTCTGTAGAAAATAAAGCATAAAATGTCGTAGAAATTGAAGCTAAAAAAATGAATATTTGATTAACAAATTCTGAATTAAAATTATCTTTCATTATGTAGTTCTTTAATATAGCTCGAAAGTAAAGCAATATTATATCCTAGTGTGTGACATGGTTTGAAGCATAATTTAAAACCTGGTTCGAAGATTGAACCTGAAATCTTGATAAAATTTTAGTTTTTTTTTGACGGTAATAAAGGCCTCTTAATGTTTCATTGTCGAAACCACAATCTAATAATTCATAATCATCTATAAATGAATTTATGGCGTCTCTAACTTCTAAGCCAGAACGAACAGAACCATTGATAAAAAAGACAAAGGAAACTCTGAACATGTCTTCTAACAAATCATTAAAATGCTTTGCTTTTTTTGTTTCCAATAACAAAGGAGATTTTACACCTTCTTGATCAATATAAAGAAGTCCGGAATATTGAAAGGTTTTCTTTTTTTCTAAGGATAGAAATAACAAAAACTGATCTTGCTTATCTCTCTTTCTTTTATAATTAATTAGTTCATATAAATATTTTGCAATAGAAGATGACGGTAAAAAACGTACATACATAACTTTTCTTCCCTCATATGAAGCTTCTATTCCGTTGAATTCTTTCATGAAGAAAGAAACTAAGTGAGGTCTAATATTTGTATGAACTAATTCTTGCATTAAGAAGGAATATTAAATTGTTTTGAGTAATAAAAACCGCCAATTAACCGGGTAATTTTATGTGTTACATAATTTTTTATTGTTTTTAATTACCACCAAATTTATGTGATGGTGATGATGGTGTTACTATTTTATCTGAAATGATTTCTTGTTCACACATAATATCGAAATGAAATCCATCAAGATAAGTTGGTTCAGTTATTATGTTACCATCATTATCCATTTCTCCTGGTGTTTCAACTATTCGACCAATATCTACAATTGCGTGCACACCTTCTTGGTTACAAACTTCATCTTCAATTAATCGTGTTAAATTTTCATTTTGAAAGAAACTAACTCCTTCTTCTTTTGTGCTAAATCTTAATTTGTATATGTTCATAGTTTTATAATATATTCTGCATTACCACTGATTTGATTCGACCATTCGGCATGGTGTAAGTTGCTGGTATTGTTGTTAAAACCTGCGTCGTATTGTCTTTAAAAGTTGTTGTTATTTTTAAAGTACCAGGTGGTGGAATTACAGTTGCTAAATCCTGATTTATTGTTACTTGAGCTGTTGTTGTTGGAATTATTGATGTAGCTCCTGTTCCTAACTCTACTTGAGCACCCCATAGATAACAAGCATCTACGCCAACTAAATTTTGAAATGATTGATATCTACCTCCATTTACATTATTCGTTGGATAAATCTCATTTGTTGTCACCGCAGATGCGGTTGCAGTTGCAGAGATGGAAATTCTGTACCAACCATTCCCATAATTTTCTACTTTAGGTGAACCTGCTCCTCCTTGATTTCCAATAGTTCCGTTAGCAATATTAAAATTTGCCCAAGTATCAATTGAAAAAGCGGTAGATTGCAATAGCAATTGCATCCAATCTTGTTCTGCTTTTTTAACAAATACAGAAAATGTATAAGTCAAACCAGCGGTATAATTTATTAAGTTATATAATCTATGTCTAGTCGATGAAGCATCAACCTCTATTGATAATAAATCAGCATCTAAAAAACCATTTGGTGATGTAAGCACATTTGATGTAATAACAATATTGGAGTTCGCTGCCCAATTAGCAAAATCAGCATACCTTGTGGTTAAATTAGTCCTTTGAGGTTCGATTAAAATACTTGGGCAGCCTCCGCCAGTGTAATCTATTTTTATTACATCTAGATCAACGGTTTCTATTAATCCATTAGGATTTACTCTTGTATCAGTTGTATTTCTAACAACGTTTAAATCACCATTTCCACTAGAAGGAACGACTGATAATAATTTATTTTTTTTATAAGAATTGGCGGTTACTATTAGGCTTGATTTATCTAATAGCCCAGAATTATCAATAGTAGTCAAAAAATCAAAAAGACAATTTTCTGTTTCAAAGAAAGCGTAATTTAAAAATATCCTTTCTTTGAAATTATTTATAATTGTTTGTATCTGTCCAGAACCTCTCGATTTTATATATAAATTTCTATTATTCATAACTAATATTTAAGTTTACAACTCCCTCAGAGTCTGAGTTAATTGTTATTAAGGCTCCTTGGTTTATTGGTTCTCCTAAATCATAAGAATTCGCATCTTGTAAAATAGTAAGCGTTGGTGTTCCCTTTATATTAGTAATTGAATTAATCTTTATGTTTTCTGGGGCATAAAAATAATTTTTCAAAGTAGAATCTAATTCAACAGTCACAACTCCAAAAACACTTTGTTGGTTAACCCAACCTCTGGTAGCAACCATTCCACTTTCTCCAAACTGAATATTAATATCAGATGTTAGGTTGTCTGTTGTAATGTTTACTCCAATATCTGCTTGATTAGGATTAGAGGAAATTTTAATTGCGTTTCTAGTAAAGAATATTCGATTTCTTCTCAATAATGCGTCTGCATAACTTTTAACATCTGACATTAAATTTAAAAAACCACCTGAAATTGTTCCAGAAGAATTGCGAAATTTAACTCCAAGACTTGTGTTTTTTACAGTACTCGATATGATAGCAAAACCATCTTTGTCTAAATATATTGAAGAAACAAAATCGTTTGCCGTATCTGAGGCAGAATAAATAAAATTCTCATTCGAAAATTCTAAATAAGCGTTATTATCTGATGAGCTCCAATAACCACCTTTATCTATAACGTTTTGAAGGTCTTGTGATTCCCAGCTACGAAAAACCTCTTCAACTTCTACATTTTTAAATCTTAAAAAAATAATTTCATTGGCTGGAATAATTACTGATATTTCATTTTTTAGAAGAATTGGAAACTCTATTCCAGCAATATCGTTATGTTTTATTTCAACTGCATTTCCTGTTAAGTTTTGCAAATAAATAGACTTTCCTTCATACGGATATTCACTACCCGATGTTAATAATGTAAAATCAAAACCCGATATTGAAGTTAAACCTGGATTAGTAAGTGAAATAAATGATTTTCCATTTGGTAACAATGGAATTGAAACAGAAGCTCCCGAACCATTGAAAACATAAGTATCTGAAAAAACTTTTTTAATATACTCTCCTCCAACCATAGGAACTGTTGGATTCCCGATCGAAGCTTCATCTACCAAGACAATTGTATAATCTAACTGATCAACTTCTTTATTCGGAACTGCTGGAGAAGTATCACTTTCTTCACCAACTATTAATTCGAAAGTATTATTGGTATTTAATACTATTCTATAAAAAACTTTCATTCCTGCAGAAGCCAAAGCAATAGGAATTCCTACTAATAATGTATTACTGTATTGTTGTCCGTTAATATTCCAAACAGTATCGGGATTAGCTTTAAAAATTCCATTTTCAATTTCGAATCCTTTATCATCAATTATTTTATCAGATTCAGAAGTACTATTTAATAATAGAAAATTAATTCTATCTCTGATTTGATTAATTTGTTCGGCATTCAAATAGTATTTTAATCCGAATTGCTGAAACCAAGCTTCTAGCTCTGGAGAATTGATTTTATCTTCCCAATCTAAAGAATTGCTCATGGTGTTGTAATTAAATTTAATGGAATAAAGACTGGTAATCCAAACACATTAAAGTTTGGAGTATATCCAGATGCAAATATTGATGAACTCTCAAAAGTGAATTCAGCTAACTGATGATTTTGTTTAATTGTTCTTTTTGGTTTTGAATTCTGATTGATATCATTCCTTCCTATAACTATATCTAAACCGTTGGTTTGTTTTAGTTTAATAAATTTAGCATTCATTAATAAAGCAATTCTATCAGCTCTATAAGGATCAGAATTTGGAAAACGAAATACTGCTTTTTGTTTATATGAAGTTCCTGCTTTACTTTCAGTACTTTCTTCAGAAAAATCAATTGATGATAATGAGGCATATACTTTTTGAAAATCAGTATTTTCAAATTGTGAATTATAGAAAGGCTGCCATCCTTCAATAACAGAATGAAGTGCATCACCTTGAAAAGCTAATTCAACGCCACATAAATTTATATTAGAAAGAACTCTATCAAGCAGTTGCATAACATTTTATGTTTTCACGAAGATATAAAAAGTTTATCTATTTTGATAAAGTTTTTTGTTTAAAATAATCAAAAACGATAAGTAATTTTCTAAAAAGTTCATTAAAAAAGTGTAATTCTGTAATTTTTAGTTTTCATAGCTTGTTAAGTACTGTAAAATATAGGTTTTTTAAGTTACAACCGTTTTGTAATTTGGGAAGAAAAGAAAAATGTAAAATTGTACGGTTACTTTTAATTACATTTTTTTTGTAATTTATATTACAAAATTACATTTAAATTGTAATTAATTTTCATAGCATTTTCAACACATTCCATCGTATATTACAAAATTACAGTTTTTTATATGTTTATAAGAAAGGGGAGGGAGGAGGGGAAACATGAGGCACATATACGCGACCTTTTCGCTAGAATGGATAAAGAATATATTTGTAATGTGTAAGTGCTGGAAAAGGCTTATTTCTACTTGAAATAAAAGGAGTAGAGCCTACTATCTTCTTTTAATTTCTGAATAATGGAATCCTGGTGAATGCTTATCTGTGAAATTGAGAATTTCTTGATATCAGCATTGTATGTTAGATTGATTCCAACGGATCCAATGGTTCTAGCATGATGTAAAAACACAAAACCCCGCTTTTAAACGAGGTTTTTGTTGGAATTTTCAGGAATTTATAGGAATTCCGATAATTCCGATTGTTAATTTTTACTTTTTTTTATTCTCAATTTGACACTTAGTTCATGGCTTCCTAATCTTACAACATTGCTTTAAAAGCCATCGTTAAAATTATGCTGAAAACTTATTTAAACTATTAATTTTACTTGTTTAGTGAACTTGTTTTTAAAATCATCGATATCAATACAAGAAGTACTAATTGATTTTGGTTCATTGTTTACTTTAAAACTTATTAGAATAGAACTTTGATTGTCATCTACTATCATGTAAATCTTTGAGGCAATTGGAAAATCATTTTCTACTAAAATATCTGATGCTATTTTCTTGATTTGATTTGGTGTTAAGTCATGCATGTTATATGAAGTTCTGAGGTTTATCAATTTTTTCAAATTCTATAACCCAAACGAATGGGTTTAAAATCCAAGAATCATCACCATTAATTGAAATCCATAATGAGCGAAATGAATTTATAGGATTAAAAAAAGGTGTTGGATATTTATCTCTGTAATCTTTGTATAAATCAAAGCCATTTCTATTTTTTCCAAAACATTCAACTCCTTCAGCAATTGCGTCACTTTCTGAAATATCATTTAACCTTTCGACTCTTACATTTGTTACTTTTAGAAAAATTCTACATGCTTCTTTTGGCATGTGAATGGATGGCCTTTTTTTACCTCTATTTAATGGCTGTTTTATAGAGCTATTTTGAATATCAGCTTTGTAAAATATTTCAACATTACAATTAATTAATAATCTTGGATTCCAATGATTATAATTACTAGCAGTATAAAATGATTCTCTAACCCAAAGAATATCACCTTTTTTCCCGAAAGGGCATAATATATCTAAGTAAACATCTGATAAACTCTTAAATCCTAAAATGAGCTTTTCATCTCTTGTATATAATGCTGAATTGTTGTCATCAGGATTATCGAAAGTTGTAAGTAACTTCCAGTTTTCTGGATTTTTATTAATTTCATTTAATCTATTAGTTCGCCTAGTTTGTGTTTTTCTACCTTCTAAAATGGCATTAACCATATCAGTTGAAAATAGAATAGGTATGAATTTTTGTGTCATTGTGTGTGTTTTAAGTGATTAAAATATTAAGTTGAATACTATTGTTGCAATTACTCCAATAATGAAATACAAGAGCCTCAATACTCTTAAATCTCGCTTGTATAAGTATTGCATACTTCTAATTGAAAATTGCTCGCATATTGCGAATAACTCTCTGCCATTTGCACCAATTGATATTTGATCAATGTGCGTTACGCGTTCACCACCTTTCTGGTTGATGATATCGCAAAGGATTTTTTTTGGTGTCATTTTCATTTATATTTTTTTAAAATTTGGCCTGTTTAAAAAAGTTTTTTACAAATAGTACATTCGGTAACTTCTATAGTGAGAATGGACCAATTAACTTCACCAGACTTTTTTACTTTCCTTTTTTTATGTATTCCTATTTTGCATAAGAGCTTACTAAACTTGTGGAACTTCATTAACTTTAGTTTTTATTGGTTCTTCTAGCAATCCATAGAAATCATTGTTTCCGCATTCTGGACATGTTAAGTCGAATACTTTTAATTCATGACGTCTAGTTTCTTTTTCTACTTTTTCTTCATCTGTTCCTTCCCATTTGCATTTTTGATCGCAACATTGATACGCTTTAGGAGTTTCTCCTTTTCTTGAAAATTTTCTTTTTGCCATTGTGTTTTTATTTAAGTGATTATTATGCGGTTTTTTGTATTTCAATTTGTTCAAACTTTTGCTTTTTATAAGGAACGAAAATCGAACCTTCAGCAATTTTGGTTTTAATAGAATCAATATTTGTATAAGGACTTATAAAAAATGGTCCTTGAATAGCATTATATTTCATTTGTTCTAATTTAGAATCTGAATTAACTTTAAAAGTTCCTTGATGATTCTCAGGAGACATTAGATAGTAAATTGTATTCATCGCTAGAAAATTAGCTCCTTCAAACAAATCAAATTCATCGGCAGTTCTTATATACATTTTGAATATCAATTCTGCATTAGTATCATCAGCTATTAATTTATATATCAAATTATTGGCTACTAATATTTCAACTTCTTTTTTATAATATTTTTTGTTTCTTGTTACTTCATAAGAATGTAAATGTGTATTTACATTCTGAAGCTTATAGGTTCCGTAAAAATTAAGTGTTCCAATGTTCTTTATGAAAAACAAAGTGTTTTCAGTAAATTGTCCTGTGTGCGAAATAATATCAGATTTCACGCATTTTTGTAATCTTCCTGGTATTGTAAAAAACTTTGTTTCCATGGTTCTTAATTTTGAAGTTTATCTAATATTATATTTGAAAGTCTGTGTAAAAAATCACTTCCTTTCATAAAATTATTATCTATATCCCAGAAGAAAGCAGCACATACAACTTCAAATTCTTCTATGTTTTTACAGTTCATGAATATTTCAATTATTTCTAGTTTAGTGTACATAATTATCAAGATTAATTATTGTACATCTTCTAAATAAAGAACTATCATATTGCATATATTTTGATAATTGAATACTAGATGTAATATTTATGATTATTTGCTCTATGTGTTTATCAAATGGAATCTTTCCTCTTTTGTTTATAGTTATTTTCTCAAAAGTTGAAAACATTGCATACTCTAATTTATCTATAGGTAAATCATCAATTATTAAACTTTTAGTATTTTCTTTTATACAAGAAAATTCAAAATGTGAATGTTTTAATGTTGATCCTTGTATGTGTATTTGTTCATCCTCTAAGAAAACATTTGCTAGCTGTTTTGAAAGGATTGTTTTTCCGGTATTTCTTTTTCCTGTAATTAAAATTATTCTTCTCATGGTTACTTTTTTTAATATGGTATATCGTCTTTTGGTACTTCTGTTATTTGACTTTCAACTTTTGCAATTTGCTCAGATTTAGTGGTGTCTATGTAGAATACTTCTTCAGATTTATTATTAATTGTTTTAATAATTCTATTTCCAGAATTGTGTAACTCTTTTGGGTTAAAAACCCATCCTTCATTCCATTTACATAAGGCCATTAAGGCTTTTTTAAATTTATTTTGAGTCCATTTGGTTTGCTTTGTAGCTTTTAAAAACTCTTCGAAGGCAAATTCTTTCATCACAAATTCATTCAAATACTTAAGCTTTCCGTTTTCATCTGTATTGTTAAAGAAAGCCTCTGCCCAACCTTGAAAAGCATCTCCCATTTCAACTTGTAATGTTCTTTTGGTAACATTATCCATTGGAGGATTTATCTTTTCTTCTATGCTTAAAAAAAACTTAACCGCTTGACCGCAAAAATTATAGTACATGTTATAATCATCCCAACTAAAATCAGTGAACAAATTTTTTCCATTAAAATCATCTGATACTTTTCTAATTTGCTTGTATTCATCATCATCATTTGAATGATAATAATCTGAAAAAACACTTATCAATAATCTACGAGCTGTTGATGGATCAACATTTCTTAGAGCAAAGTTTGATGTAAAACAAAATTTTGGAGATTTAGCAAAGTCAATTTCGAATGGTGAACCATTTTTAGGATTAACTTTTAATGATCCCGTAATTTCAGAGAAGAAGAAATCAAAATTTAAATACTGTGTTGCATCATCGATTAAAATGTAGTCAGTATCTTCAGTTACTTCGTGATAGATAAAATCATTTTGAGTTAGTTTTGGGTCACGACCCTTTAAATAAACCCTTCTTTTATTGATTTTATTTAGAAAACTATAACATAAACTTTTACCAGTTCCTCCATGACTTTCTCCTAAATCAGAGACTTTATTATCCATTGCAAAAACAGCCCAAGGTTTATTGTAATTTTTATACTTATGTAGCATATAACCAATGCTGTAAATTTTATTAATCAAATGAAGCTTTTGCTCATGTACTTCATCATCTGAAAGGTTTTTACCGGCAATATTGAAATGATTAGCTTCAAAATAAGCATCCATTTCTTTTTGTGGTCTTCCTTCAAATGAATCCTCTAAGTCTTTTTTCCAATGCACTCTTGAAGTATTTATTAAATAATTCAAGAACATATTTTCTTTGTTCATGATATCAATGTCCCAATTTCCAGATTCGTCTTTTTTGATTTTGAAATGATCTTCTTCTAATTTTACTTCAAAATCTAAAACTTTATCTTCCCATACATATTTATCAACTTCACCTTGTTTAAATTCTTTAATTTCAGTTCCGGTAATCTGCCAAACCTTTCTATTAAAGAACCAAAACTGATTTTCTCTGTCTGCATCAGAAAAATTAATATGTAATGCTGGCAATTTTGATAAACTCTTTTCTCCTAACTGTGGTGATTTATATACATAATCTCTCAATTCAGTTGCCATTCCTCTATCTTCAAGGAATTTATGCACAAAATTTTCAATCATATAAGGCTCTAGTATTCTTACTATTGAACCTTCTTTTTTTATGTATATGTAACCATCTTTAAAATTTTCAGCTTCGTATCTTCCAAAGCCTAGTTTTGAGAGGAAATGATACAATTTAGTATTTGATAAATTGTAAGTGGTTTTTTTTGTACTTGGGTTAAAATGTTCAGTCCAAAATTGTAAAGGCAAAGAGTTCGCAACAAGCTTATTAAAACCATTGATGAATGATTTATTTGAAGCTTGATAAAATGTTTGAACATAGTCTTTAAAATCTTTTTTTGGATTTCCTTTTCTGTCCTTTAGCTGCTTTAATTTTTCTGGAAGCCATAATAATTTTACATCTAGAAATTTTAAACCTACTTCAATACCTTGCTTTACACCAGTGTGGTCTAAATCTGCGATATATATAATTTCCTTTGCTTTTGTTTTAAGAACTTTATAATCTTCCCATTCTAAATGTTCTGATTCAGAGTTAAACCAAATAGGATATTCTTCAAAAGAACGTAGGTTTAAAGCATCAGAACCACCTGATACTATGAAAACTCTATCTAATCTAGGATCAAACTTTTCTTTTTTCTTTGTGTTTCCTCCTTCAGTTTCATCTGTAATTGAATATTCGTAATCCTCTTCTTCAATTTTTTTCTTTTTTTTCTGGAATTCTTTATCAACAGCTTCTAAACCCCAAACATGTCTTTTTGGTTTATCACCAGCATAACGAAAACGAAATTGTTTTTCAAACGAATTTGGTTGGTAAATCTTTTGCCAGTGCCCAAAATCAAAAACAAATATTGGATAATCTTCAGTTGCAGTAGTAACTATTGCTTCATTTTCTTTGCAGAAAGTAAAGGAAGAACATGATTTTAAATTATAATCCGTACAATGATCTTCATTAACTCTTGGTCCTAATAATTGTAAATGATCTTTTGAAATAGTTTCGTGATATTCAAAAGAATAATCTCCTTTTGATTCATCTTTTTTGAGAGGTCTTTTGGTAATAGTAGGAGTATAGATAACTTGTTTAGCCCCTTCAACATGATATCTTGCGCCAAGAATAGAACAAGCTTCACCATATGTTTTGCCTTCTTCTACCATACAAACTTGAATACCATTTCTAGGAACTGCATCACCACCAAAGTCAGTTACTAGCCAAATACCTTCAGGTAGTTTTTTTAATGATGCAGACGCTGTTTTTTCTGATGTTCGTAATTTAAAAGTTTTAGCAGCTTTATGAACTACTTTTGTAGCATCTGGATAATAATCTAGTATGATTTGTAAACCACCATCAGTCGCATTAAATATATCTTGGTCTTTAACGTAGCTCATTGTTATTTTACTTGTTCAGGGTTTGTAACTTCGATTTCTTTAGCTATATCTAATTGCAACTTCTCTAAATGAGATTGCATTTGGTTTAATATTTTTACATTCTTTTCTTCACTAAATAATTCAGAAGATTTAAACTGATTTATTCTAGCTTCTTGAGCATTTATTTGCGATTGGATATCTTTTATTTTGCACATAGTTTTTGTTTTAAAAACTCCTTCCGAAAAAGGAGTTTGTTGTTTTATAAAAATTTGTGTAAGCACACAAACCATAAGGGTAAGAACGTATATCTAGCAATGCTAAATGAGGTTAAGTAAAAAGCAAATGTTTGCTATTCCTTGTTTTGTTTGTACTCCAACTGTATCGTGGATATATTTTTTTGCTTTGTGAAATGAACCTAAAGGAAGCTTCATTTCTTCTGCTATTACTTCATTAGTCATTTCAGAGCATGATAACTGCATTAGCTTAACATCTGTTTTTGTTAAACGAACTTCATTAATCATTGGTAACTTACAAAGGATTCCTTCGTGTGGACATTTACCATGATTAGGACATGGCCAGTATTCTCCATCTTGTACTTCACCATCTTTTATATCTGCATTGAAATCTAAACCCCCAAATCTGCATGTTGCAAATTGTTCAATTCTTTTCATATCAGAAGTAGGGTGCATTGCATGTAATGATATTTGAACATCAATACTTTTTCCAATTTCCTCTTTTAAGATTTCAATTGTTGTAAAAGGTAGTTCCGTGAATGTTTTAATCTTTCCGTTTTGAATTGCTTTTAATTCATCTTTTTCTAAAAAAAATTCAGTTGATGAATCTGTCATACCAGGGTATGTTTTTACGTGTGTCATTTTAAGTGATTTAGGATTTAATTAATTCTTTTAAGCTTTCAATATTTTTTTTATTATCTAATGCTACCTCGACTAGCGCTTTGATAATTAATATTTGTTTTTCAAAACCATCATATTTGTTTTTTACATTACGTATAGTTCTATCAGATGGGGAAAATCTAGTATCGTATGATTTTAGTTTTTCACATACAGAACATGTATAGTTAGATGGTAAAAATTCATCAATTATTTTGAATGAATCTTCAATATGTGAATGCATATTGTTTTGTTTTGTTTTTTCTACTACATTTGACATAAATTATACATATTTGAGTAATTATGTAGCAAATATATACAAATGTTTATCAAATTTGATAAACTTATAAGATAAAGTTTATCAAATTTGATTAGTTTATATTAATTCTAAATTATATATATATGACTTTTAATGAGAAAGTTGAGGAGTTTTTTGATAAAAAAGGCTTGTCAAATAGGGAAGTTGCTAGAATGATGGATTATCCAGAACAATTAATTTCTAGACATATGCATTCGGAAAAGTTATCAATTACCTGGATTCAAAAATTATTGGATGCTTTTCCAGAAATTGATATGAACTATTTATTAAAAGATGAAAATCTTTTAAATAAACCAAGAGAAGAATATAAAAAAAGAAGTACTGTTATTATTGATGAAATTGAAGAGCGTTTAGTCGAATTAAAAACTCTGGTGACACGATAATAACACGAACTAACTATAATTAACTGTTAATCAGTGTGCAATTGATTTCTGGCGCGATCACAAAAAAAGCCTTGCATTTGCAAGGTTTTTTTGTTTATGTTGTGGTTCAGTTTTATTTCTTTTATTTTAAAGAATATGTTTTTTTAGTAAAAATTTTGTTACAAGTAATTTTTAA
>JBLHOD010000002.1:0-39147 GCA_047622545.1 Polaribacter sp.
GCGTTTCTGCAGTGTAATCTTTTGGGAATAATGGACGTAAAACACGGTCTACTAAACGCATCGTTAATACTTCGCCATCACTTGGTCTTGCTTCTCTTTTAAAGAAACCACCAGGATAACGTCCTGCAGCTGCAAATTTTTCTCTGTAATCTACTGTTAAGGGTAAAAAACCAAGATCTTTTTGTTCGTAATTGGAAACAACTGTACACAACATCATACATTTTCCTGATTGCACAACAACACTACCATGAGCTTGTTTTGCTAATTTTCCGGTTTCGATAGAAATTTCTCTACCATCTCCAAGGTCTATGACCTCTCTAAATACTTTTGGAATCATAAAATTTTAATTCTAAATTGATACTTTGTTTTTTTGTTGTGTTGTTTGTTGTTTTGTTGTTGCTTTACTTCCAATGGAAAATCAAAATTGCTGTTACTAATTTTGAATTTTTATATATAAATTCTAGTTGTTAAATAGAATTGAATATTCTTTAAAATAAAAAAGAGGCACGTTTATAGAGCCTCTTTTATGTTAGGTTTTATTTTCTAATTCCTAATTCTTTGATAATCTCACGATATCTGTTGATTTCAGTTTTCTTTAAGTAATCTAATAAGCTTCTACGCTTACCTACCAATTTAACTAATGAACGCTCTGTGTTATAATCCTTACGATTATTTTTTAAGTGTCCAGTTAAATGGTTGATTCTAAAAGTGAACAATGCAATTTGTCCTTCTGATGTACCAGTGTCAGTTACTGACTTACCGTGTTTTGTAAAAATTTCTTCTTTAACTTCTTTTGTTAAATAATACATGCCAATATTGGTTTAAATGATTTTTATGTACTCAATGATTTTTCCATTGAAGCTGCAAAGATACAACTATTTTTATTTTTTAAGCTAAATACTGCTTGATTTTAAAAATCTTAAAGCAATAGTAATTCGTTGATTAAAAGATTATTAAATTAAAAAGAAGTGTTTTACTCCTTTTTAACTTCTGATAGGATTGTTCTGTATTAAATCAATATATAAATTGATTTGAGTTTTTAGATTTTTACGTTCGTAAATTCCGTCTAAAAAACCATGTTCTAATAAAAACTCAGAACGCTGAAATCCTTCAGGTAAATCTTTTCCAGTAGTATCTTTTACAACTCTTGGTCCAGCAAACCCAATTAAAGCATTTGGTTCTGCGATATTAATATCACCTAACATTGCATAAGAAGCTGTTGTACCACCAGTTGTTGGGTCTGTACATAATGAAATATATGGAATCTTCATCTCTGCTAATTGAGCCAATTTTGCTGATGTTTTTACTAATTGCATTAAAGATAATGAAGCTTCTTGCATACGAGCACCACCAGATTTTGAAATCATTAAAAAAGGAATTTTATGCTCTATTGAGTAATTAATAGCTCTTGCAATTTTTTCTCCAACTACAGAGCCCATTGATCCTCCAATAAATGTAAAATCCATTGCTGCAATGACTAAGTCTTTTCCTAAAGATTTTCCAACGGCTGTTCTTACAGCATCTTTTAACTTAGTTTTTTCTTGAGCATCTTTTATTCTATCTAGATATTTCTTAGTGTCTTCAAATTTTAAAGAATCTACAGAAGTAAGCTTAGCGTCTAGTTCTTTAAATTTATTATCGTCAAAAAATAATTCGAAATATTCTTTACTACCAATCCTTACATGATATCCATCTTCTGGACTAACATATAAGTTTCTTTTTAATTCTTCAGTATCAATAATTTTACCGCTTGGAGTTTTATACCACAATCCAATAGGAATGTCTTTTTTATCTTCTGTAGCAGTATGTATTCCTTTTTCTTTTCTTTTAAACCACGCCATTGTGTAGTTGTTTTAAATTTTTATTGTGTATAATCGGCTAAAATAAGGTATCTAATTGAGATTATGCAAGTGTATTTACATTGTTTAAATCTTCAAAAGCGATTTTTAAACGATTTTTAAATGTAATTTCTCCTTCGCGAAGCCATTTTCTAGGATCGTAATATTTTTTATTTGGTAATTCATCTCCTTCAGGATTACCAATTTGTGTTTGCAAATAATCTTGTTTTGCAAGAATATAATCTCTAGCTCCTTCTGTAAAAGCAAATTGTAAATCAGTATCAATATTCATTTTGATAACCCCATAGTTAATAGCCTCTCTAATTTCTTCAACTGTTGAACCTGATCCGCCATGAAAAACAAAATCTATCGAATTGTGATCCACATTGTATTTTTTTGAAATATATTCTTGAGAATTCTTTAAAATTTTTGGAGTTAGTTTTACATTCCCTGGTTTATAAACACCATGAACGTTACCAAATGCAGCTGCAATTGTAAACCTCGGACTTATTTTCATAAGTTCTTCATAAGCATATGCAACTTCTTCTGGTTGTGTGTATAATTTAGAAACATCTACATCAGAATTGTCAACTCCATCTTCTTCGCCACCAGTTATTCCTAGCTCAATTTCTAACGTCATTCCTATTTTACTCATACGAGCTAAATATTTTTTACAGATTTCAATATTTTCTTCAATAGGTTCTTCAGATAAATCTATCATGTGAGAGCTATAAAGAGGTTTACCTGTTTCTGCAAAATGTTTTTCACCTTCATCTAACAATCCGTCAATCCAAGGTAATAATTTTTTTGCTGCATGATCTGTATGTAATATTACAGGAATACCATATAATTCTGCCATTAAATGAATATGTTTTGCACCGGCAACAGCACCTGCAACAGCAGCTCTTTCATTTTCGTTTGATAATCCTTTTCCTGCATTAAATAATGCGCCGCCATTTGAAAACTGAATAATAACTGGCGAATTTAATTCTTTTGCTGTTTCTAATACCGCGTTTACCGAGTTAGAACCAACTACATTTATAGCGGGTAATGCAAATTTTTTAGCTTTTGCTAGTTTAAAAATTTCTTGAATAGCATCACCTGTTGCAACTCCTGGTTTTATTGAATGACTCATGTTGTGTTATTTAAAAGATAAAAATAATTGGATCAAAAATAGTTAATTTTTGAAGAATTTAATTGAGTTTTTCATCATTTATTATAATTAAATGTAGAATTTACAAACAATAATTAAAGAGATTAAAAAGGATAGTTGATTCCTATATTGTAAACTGCGTTGTTAAAGTTAAAGTTGTTAAACCATTTATTACCAGACAAATAGGGTTCGTGAGTTTTAAAACCAACATCTAAACGTAGTACTAAAAAATTAAAGTCATATCTGGCTCCAAAACCAGAACCAACGGCTATTTGTTTTAAGGCATCAAAACTATCCAATTTTGCTTTAGAATCCACAAATTTAGAATCTGTTAATTCCCAAATATTACCAGCATCAATAAATAAAGCTCCTTTTAAATTACTGATTAAATCAAACCTGTATTCTAAACTGGTTAAAAATTTAAAATTACCTACATTGTATTCTAATCCTGGTGCCGTCGATCCTGGTCCAAGTTCGTATGTTTTCCATGCTCTAATATCATTTGATCCGCCAGCAAAATAACTTTTTGTAAACGGAACATCAGATTCTCCATAGGCTAAAACAATTCCTAAAAAAGATCGAAAGCCTAATACAGAATTTCTAGAAACATCCCAAAATTGTTTGTATTCTATGTCGGTTTTAAAATATTGTGCAATTGGTGTGTCAGAAAATGTTTTTACACCAAAACTATTTTTTTGATTACTTAATAACGAAACAAAATTACCTGCATTAGCAAACCTCACTTTGAAAAAAGAGAAATTATTATCTTTATAAGTTGTTTGGTTATTATAAGTGTATGTATATGCAATTGTAGGAATAATAAAGTTTGATGTAATAATGTTGTACCTATTGTTAACATTACCATTACTGTTGTATTCTGTTGGGTTGCTTGCTTGAAAATTTGAATCAGAACTCACTGTATTCATAAAACTAACTGCATTTTGTTTTGACAACAAAAAATTTGGATCATATGCAGTAGCTATTGGTTCTAGTTTTCCATATTCAGAATCATAAATATTAAAATATTCACCATTATTTAAATTTCTAATGTATTGAACGTTAAATAACTCTAAGTTGATAGATTTTTTTTTATTAAAATCCCATTTGTAATCAATAACGGCAGTAACCGTTTGTTTGTCAAGTCCAATATTTTTTTGAATTCCTGTTCCGATAGATAATATAGTTCTAGGAGACATTTCTTTTGGCACCAAACGATTTAATCCAAAAGGAGCAAAAAAGCGAGGAATTTCTAAAGAAGCATCTACACCAACTTCCCATGCGTTAAAAAAACCACCTGAATCATCAAGTTGAGTAGACGTATTAAAGAAAGAACCGATAAAAGAAAATTTAAATAATTCTGCACCTTTAAAAGTATTTCTGTCGGTTATAGAGAATTTTTCTGAAACGCCTAATTTTCTAATATTAGAATGTGTTAACTCAGTGTCTGTACCAATTGAATATTTTGCGTTTGGTGTTAATCGAATGCTAGCAATTAATAAATTGGTATCCTTAACTTCTATGAGCTTTATGTTTATAGATTTGAAATTTTTAAGCGATTTTAAATGACTTCGTGTTAAATTTCTTAACGTATCGCTGTAAATTTGGTTTGGTTTTATAAAAATAGATTGGGATAAATACTTTGGATTGTATTTTATTTTTTTGTGGGCAAAAAATTGAATCCCCTTATAAGAAATAGAATCTAAATAAGGTTCACTTTCGGTATTGAAAGAGTAATCTGTGTATACATTTATTTTTGAAATTTTTTTTATTTGATAAGGTTTATATACATTTTTTCCATCTTCATCGGTAAGGTACTTTTCTGCAATAGTTACAAGAACATTCGTTTTGTTATCTGTTCTTGTGGTGTCTGGATAGAATCTTATTGCATTATCAATAAAATTATAAACCCCAGAATTTCTAAAAAGCTCTGTAATTCTATTAGCTTCTTTTATAAAATTTTGATCTTTATATTGATCTCCTGTTTTTAAAAAGGTGTTAATTGTATCTGTTTGATAAACTGTTTTTAATACCGCAGATGGTATTTGAACTGTAATTGTGTCTAAGAAAAAAGGGTTCCCTCTATTAATTGTATAGGTGATTTTTGCTTTTTTATTTCTTAACGTATCTTTTTTTGCTGTTACTTTATTTTTAAAATAACCTTGAGTAATGAAGTAAGAATTTAAATTTCTAACAGTCTTACTAGTTATTAAATCGTTAATAATTACAGGTGATTCACCACTTTTTAAAAACCAATTATTAAAACTAATATACGATTTTGCTGCACCAATACTTTGCTTTTCTGAAAAGATACTTTTAAAAAATTTGTATTTCTTAGGATGCAATATCCCCCATGCTTTAGGGGTTTTGGGTGCGTTTGGGTTGCCTATATTATAAAAATAAATAGAGATTGGAAATCCTAAAGTTCTAGCATTTGGTTTTTGGAGTACATAATCTAACAACTCACTGTTTTTGTTTTTCTTGCCATCAACTAAAATTGTTGTTGCTCTTAATAAGTGCTCTTTTTCCGGAACTCTTTTTACAGAGCTACAAGAAGCAATTATTAAAAAGATAAAAATATAAAAAGAAACTTTTTTCATTAGCTTTGTACTGACTATAACTTGGCTCAAAAGTACTATTTTTAGATGGTTTTTCTAATTTAAAATTAATTAATGAATTTATCAAAGAATCACATTAAACTTATAACTAGTTTACAACAAAAAAAGTATCGACAAAAACATAAATTATTTGTTGCCGAAGGCGTAAAAGTTGTAAACGAATTGCTCAATTCAAGTTTTATAGCTGAACAGCTTTTTATAACGGATGATTTTGAGGTTTCTTCTGAAATGGAAAACAATATAATCATTTCTGAAAACGAATTAAAAAAAATAAGTCAACTTAAAACACCAAATAAAGTAGTTGGATTATTTAAAATTCCTGAAACACTTTCAACCAAAAACACAGGAATCATTGTTGCACTTGATGCCATAAATGATCCTGGAAATTTAGGAACAATAATACGTTTGTGCGATTGGTTTGGTGTGCAAAAACTCGTTTGTTCTACAACAACGGTAGATTGTTACAATCAAAAAGTGGTGCAAGCATCTATGGGTTCTTTAACACGTGTAGATATTATTTATACTGATTTGGTTGAATATTTAAACGAATCTGAATTGCCAATTTTTATTGCTGATATGAACGGAGAAAATGTCTATAAAAGCGATTTGCCAAAAGAAGCAATTTTGGTGATGGGAAATGAAGCAAAAGGAGTTTCGGATGAAATTAGAATATTGGTTGATTCTAAAATTTCAATTCCAAGATTTGGAAATATTCAAGAAACTGAAAGTTTAAATGTTGCTACTGCAACTGCAATTTTACTGAGTGAGTTTAAGAGAAATTGTTAGTAAGCAATATTCAGGTGTAGTTTTCAGTGAGCAAGTTTGTGTATTATTTTACCACAATAGAAAACATCGTTTTTCTTGATGTACCTCTGTGAAAAAGTTATGTGTAACTCTGTGAATTATTAAAAGATAACTTTTGCAACTTTTTTTACTTTGAACCTTTGTAACTATTTTTCACTCAAAAGCAAAAGTCAAAAAGACACCACGAGTTCCTAAAAAGTTAATAGGGGAAGTCCATTGGCTATTCGCACTATCGTCATACTTCAATTCATTATTCATTGCAAAAACTCCACGAATTGATGGTGAGAATTTAAAAAAGTATAAATAAATATCGACTCCAATACCTAGTTCGTACATAAAATTGTGCGTTTTCATTCTAAACTCACCACCGGAATTGTCGTTTGTATTTCTCTGGTTGCTAGAGAAATTAAAATCATAAGAGATTCCAGCTAACAAATAAGGCCTCACATTATCCATTCTGTTTGTGCTAAATTTAAGCACAAAAGGAACATGCAAATACGTAGATCCAATTTCTCTAATACTATCTCGTTTAGTGTTGATATGCGTAAAAGCGAATGTTTTAGAATTACTGATTAGGCCAGGTTCAAAACGTAAATTAATGTTTTTGTGTAAGCGTAAATCTGCAATTAATCCAACATTAAATCCGCTAGTTGCAGTAACGCTAATATTTGCATTTACGTAATTACTTGGTTTATAATCTATCTTAAAATCATTTTGATTTAAGCCAAGGTAAAAGCCATAATGCAATTTCTTATTGTCAAAATTCGGTAAATAATCTACTCTATCTCTTTGTGCAAACAAAAAATTTGAGAGAAGAAAAAATATTCCTAAAAAAAGTAATTGTAATCTTTTCATATTTACTACTTAGTAGCGGTGTAAATTGATGCTACGCCAAATGTAACAGGTGTGTCTATTGCTGTAGTAAACCCATTTTTCAACAAAATATTGTTGAACTTTTCTCCAAAAGGAAAAGAATTTGCAGATTCAGATAAATACGAATATGCAACTTTATCTTTAGAAAACAATTTACCAACTATTGGAAGTATTACTGATGTATGAAAACGATACCCTTGTTTGTAAGGGAATTTTGTTGGTACAGAAGTTTCTAGAATTACAAGTTTTCCTTTTGGCTTTAAAACACGTCTAATTTCTTGCAAACCTTTATCTAAATTTGCAAAATTTCGAACACCAAACGAAACTGTAATTGCATCAAAAGTGTTGTCATTAAAAGGCATATTTTCAGAATCGCCAACAATCATTTCTATTTTATCTGATAGATTTGCTTTGGTAATTTTTTGTTTACCAACTTCTAACATACCGGCAGAAATATCTAAGCCAACAATTTTTTCTGGATTTAAAGATGCCATCATTATTGCTAAATCTCCAGTTCCAGTAGCAATATCTAAAATTTGATTTGGGTTATCTTCGCCAACAATAGCAACTACTTTTTTACGCCATTTTACGTCAATTCCGAAAGAAATAACTCGGTTTAATCCATCGTAATTTTCAGAAATAGTATCAAACATTTGAGCAACTTGCTCTTTTTTACCTAAGTCTGAATCTTTATATGGTTTTATTTTTTCTGCTGACATTTTGCTTATCCGTTTATTGCAACAACTTCATTTATTTGATTTGGTAACATGTCTTTTAACATGGTTTCAATTCCGTTTTTCAAAGTCATTGTTGACGATGGGCAACCACTGCAGGCACCTTGTAAAACAACACTCACAATTTTACTTTCTTTATCATACGATTTAAAAGCAATGTTTCCTCCATCAGAAGCAACAGCAGGTTTTATGTATTCATCTAAAATACTTACAATTTTTGCTGACGTTTCATCAAGATTTTCTGGAGTTATATTTACAGATTTTGTTTCTTTTTTTTCTGCTTCTGGTAATTGCTTGATAATTGTTTTATTTTCTTGTAAATAACTAAGAATAAATGTTCTTAATTCTGGATAAACTTCATTCCATTCAACCATATCAGATTTAGTGATTGACACATAATTTCCTGAAATAAAAACCTCTTTTACAAAAGGAAAATTAAATAAAGCTTGCGCTAACGGAGATGTTATATTTGCTTCGTCAATATTTTTACATTCAACATCCGTAGTTGTTAATGATTTTGTAGTTCCAAATTTCATTACAGAAGGGTTTGGAGTTTCTTCTGCATGGACTTCTATAATTTGTTTTTTTGTGTTTTTTACCTCTATTACAAGGCTGTTTCCATCATTTAAATAAGCTTCTATTTGCTCTCTTACTTCCTCTTGAACATCATTCCATCCAACAATATCATATTTTTGAATGGCAATAAAGTTAGCCGTTATAAATACCTTTTTAACAAATGGTAAGTGAAATAATTGTTGTGCTAACGGAGCGTTTTCTGCCTCGTCAATATTGTTAAACTCGTAGCTTCCGCCATTGATTAAAATAGAGGTACTAGCAAATTTTAGAATAGAATCGTTGTTTGTGTTTTGTATAGAAATAGATGTCTCGCTCATAATAATATATAAGTTGTATTGTTCAATTTTACTGAACAAATGTTAGGCAAAATTAAGGTAAAAATATGAATGAATAGCAAAGACCTCAAAGGTTTATTTCCAATGAGGTCTTACTTATTTTTAGAATTAAATAATCTTATAAATTTATACTTAATGTTGCTGTAAAAATACGGTTATCAATGTTTAAATTTGCTGCATTTACCTGATTGTATTGTGGGTAAAAATCGTACAATTGTGTATTTGATTTGTTTTGATAAGCAACATCTAATTTTACATTTCCAAAACTGTAACCAGCACCGTAAGAATATCCTTTAATATTGTCAGAAGCAATTGCATTTGCATCTGGACTTTGAGAATAATGATAACCGCCACGTAAGCTAAGTGATTTAAAACGCCATTCCGTACCTAGGTTTAATGTATAGGTGTTTTTTAGATTCGTATTAAAAAATTGATTTTCAGATGAAAAATCATCATTTGATAACTTTAAATTTTTATAATCTTTAATTGAGTAATCTGCACTAATTAAACCATTACCTCCAAAAACATAAGCTAAACTAAAAGTTGTTTTTGCAGGAGTTTTTAATTTATATGAAAATGCTTGAATAGGAAAATAATTGCCTGTAGTATTATCATAAATAGTGTTATTATTAGAAACTATAATTTCTGTATCACCTAAAAAACCATCATTATTTAAAATATTTGTTTCTTCATTAATTTGTGTAAACCAAACAGGCGTTTGGTATGAAAAACCTAATCGTAAACTCTTTGAAGCTTTATAAATTGCTCCAGCACTTATAGAAAAACCGGTGCCAGAAGTATTATTTTCTTGATAAAATTGTGCATTTAAAACAGTGCCAGAACCATCATTATTTTGTTCTTTTAAAGTAGATTGTTGTTTTAAACTTAAATCAAATGTATTTATTGATGCTCCTAAATATAAATCTTTTTTATATTGACCAGATAAAGTAAAATTATATTCTATTAATTCACCAGTATAGTTGTTGATAAACTGTTGCGAATCTGAGTTTATAAATTGAGTTTTAGGATCTTTAGTGTCTAAAGGGAATTCTGTAAATGTTGCAAAGCCACTATTTCCATTAGCAATAAAGTTATCCTTAAAGTTGTTTTTTACAGAGTAATTAAATCCAAAAGTAAACTTTCTCCACTCACTATTAGAGTAGTTATTGTAAACAAAAACAGCTCCAGCTTGAGAAAAATTAAAATATTGTTCTTGACTAAGTGTGTTATTGTTATAATAATTAGAATTAATTTCAGTACTTCTTGTGTTTGCAGAAGCAGAAAAAATGCTGCTTTTAAATATTGCTCCACTTGCTGGGTTTATTTTTAAAGCGGCAACATCTCCACCTAAAGCACCAAATGCTCCGCTCATTGCATTATATCTTGCTGTACCGCTATTATTGTCTTTTGAAAATAAGATTGCCAAATCTTCATAACCTAAACTTTGTGAAAAACTAGACAAAGTAATTGCGTAAAAGAGTACAAATAATGTAACTTTTTTCATTTTTTTAAATTTAAATTTTGATTGTTAATTTCCTCTTCTTTTTGAAGAAGTATTACTGCTTCTTGAGCTAGAACTTTTTACTGATGAACCTCTATTAGAAGAACTGTTTGATCTATTTGAACTTGAAGAATTTCTTCTAGTTGTGTTGTTTGTTTTTTTATTTGATGAATTTGATCTTCTTGTAGAAGAATTTCTTTTTGTACTTGTATTTCTAGTAGTATTTGTTGAATTTCTTCTCGAACTGTTCGTATTCTGTGTCGAGTTGCTTCGTCTTCTCGTATTGTAATTTGTATTGCTAAAAACAGATTTTACTCTATTATTTATTGTTGATGCTCTTCTGCCTGAATTTGTGCTTTTAGAATTGTAAAAAGAAGAATTTTTTCTGCTTGATGTGTTTAGGGAATTTCGTTTTGAGTAAGTGTAATTTCTATTATAATTGTTGTTGTAATATCCTGTATTTCTGTAATAAGGATAGTAGTAAGAGTTGTAAAATCTATAATTATTATAATATCCATAATTATAAGGAGAATACGTGTAATGTCCATAGAAACCGTATCTAAATCCCCATTGATATCCCCAATAGCGATCATAATCATAAAAATCCCAATAATTTCTAAAACTATTTCTTACGTTAATATTGATAACAACAGTGTCATCATCGTCTAAATTATTAACAGAAGAATAATCATCTACATCTGTAAAATTTTCTTCGTCAGTTAAATCGTAAAAAGCATCAATTTCTTCTTTAAAATAACTTTCTTGAATTTCGTTACCTTTTTTTACAATAACAACTTTCTCTACAACTGTGTTGTCGTCATAAATTCCGTCATTATTATATACACTTTGGTAAGTTCCACATGATACTAGAGCTAAATTTGCGAAAATTGCTAAACTAAGATAGTAAGTTATTTTTTTAGAATATGATTGAGATTTCATAATTTGTGTTAATCAGATTAATATTGTTTTGCAAAAAAATTAAACTTTGATTGGGACACTAATCTTTTTGCATTAGTTTTGTGCAGGATTTTAAATCCACTATAAAGATAACAAGTTTTATGCCAAACTTTTAAATATGGGTAAGAAGTTAACAACGAGAAAAGAAGATTATTCTAAATGGTATAACGAATTAGTCGTTAAAGCTGATTTAGCTGAGAACTCAGCCGTTAGGGGATGTATGGTTATCAAACCCTACGGATATGCTATTTGGGAAAAAATGCAAGCAGAATTAGATAGAATGTTCAAGGAAACTGGGCATGAAAACGCCTATTTCCCATTGTTTGTGCCCAAAAGTTTATTTGAAGCCGAGGAAAAAAATGCGGAAGGATTTGCAAAAGAATGCGCTGTAGTTACTCATTATCGATTAAAAAATGACCCAGATAATAAAGGTAAGTTAATAGTAGACGAAAACGCAAAATTAGAAGAAGAACTGGTTGTTAGACCAACTTCTGAAGCAATTATTTGGAGTACATATAAAGGCTGGATTCAATCGTATAGAGATTTACCATTATTAATAAACCAATGGGCAAATGTAGTTCGTTGGGAAATGAGAACAAGATTGTTTTTAAGAACGTCAGAGTTTTTATGGCAAGAAGGTCATACTGCACACGCAACCAAAAAAGAAGCGGTATCAGAATCTAAACAAATGCAAGAAGTGTATGCTGAATTTGCAGAGAACTTTATGGCGATGCCTGTTATAAAAGGTTCAAAGTCAGAAGGTGAGCGCTTTGCTGGGGCAGAAGAAACATATACTATTGAAGCATTAATGCAAGATGGAAAAGCATTGCAAGCAGGAACATCACATTTTTTAGGACAAAATTTCGCCAAAGCTTTTGATGTAAAATATACTTCTAAAGAAGGAAAACAAGAATATGTTTGGGCAACTTCTTGGGGAGTTTCTACTCGTTTAATTGGGGGGTTAATAATGACACATTCAGATGATCTTGGTTTGGTTTTACCACCAAAGCTAGCGCCAATTCAAGTAGTAATTGTTCCTATTTACAAGAGCGAAGAACAATTGGATGCAATTTCAGAAAAAGTAAATGAATTTGTTTCAGCATTCAGGAGTAAAGGAATTTCTGTGAAATTTGATAATAGAGATACGTTTAGACCAGGAGCTAAATTTGCCGAATATGAGTTAAAAGGAGTTCCTGTTAGAATTGCAGTTGGAGCTAGGGATTTGGAAAATAACACGGTTGAGGTTGCAAGAAGAGATACTCTTGAAAAGCAAACAATTGCTCAAGATAATTTGATTGACTTTGTTGAGAATTTATTAACTGAAATTCAGAATAATCTATTTGATAGAGCGGTTAATTTTAGAAAAGAGCATACAACAGAAGTAGATACGTTTAACGATTTTAAAAAAGTAATAAAAACAAAAGGAGGATTCGTTTCTGCACATTGGGATGGAACGGCCGAAACAGAAGATAGAATAAAAGAATATACAAAAGCAACGATTAGATGTATTCCAAATGATGCAAAAGAAGAAGCAGGAAGCTGTATTCTTACAGGAAAACCATCGAGTAAAAGAGTGCTTTTTGCAAAGGCATATTAACTTTTTTAAAATTTTTTAAAAAAATATTGCAGAGTTTTAAAAACGTTGTATATTTGCATCCGAAATTAAGAGATTATTCTTGATTGATTTGGTCCGTTCGTCTAGGGGTTAGGACGCATGGTTTTCATCCATGTAACACGGGTTCGATTCCCGTACGGACTACAAGTTTAATAATAAACTAAAATAAACATTATGGCAAATCATAAGTCAGCATTAAAAAGAATTAGAAGTAACGAAGCTAAAAGGTTAGTAAACAAGTATCAGCATAAAACTACAAGAAATGCTGTAAGAAACTTACGTACAGTAGAAGATAAGAAAGAAGCTGAAGCTTTATTAAATAATGTTATTGCTATGATAGATAAGTTAGCAAAAAACAACATTATCCATGCAAACAAAGCAGGGAATTTAAAATCTAAATTAACTAAGCACGTAGCTACATTGTAATTTCTAGATTAAACAACATAAAAAAAGCGTTCTGAATTTCAGAACGCTTTTTTGTTTTCTAAATATATTGTTTTACAAATGGTAACTTTTATTAGCATCTAGTTTAATAAAGATAAATAGGAGCACCGTAAATCCCCAAAGCGAAGAGCCGCCATAGCTGAAAAAAGGTAAAGGAATTCCCACAGTTGGTAATAATTGAATTACCATTCCGATATTTATCACAACATGAAAAAATAAAATGGATGCTACTCCATAACCGTAAATTCTTCCAAATTTATTTTTATGAGTTTCTGCCAAGTAAATGATGCGATAGAGTAGCAGCATAAATAAAATGATTACGAAAGCGCTTCCTAAAAAACCCCATTCTTCGCCAACAGTACTAAAAATGTAATCGGTGTCTTGTTCTGGCACAAAATTTCCTTGAGTTCTATCACCTTGTAAATATCCTTTTCCAAATCCGCCTCCAGAACTTATTGCTTGTATAGATTGATTTGTATTGTATCCAATCTTTTTTGTGTCTTTAGATAAACCTAAAAGAATTTCGAATCGATCTCTATGATGTTGTTCAAAAACATTGTTAAATATATAACCAGAGCTAAAAATGTATAATCCAAAAACTAAATATAACCCTAAAACTTTGTGCCAATTAAATTTAAAATATCCTTTGTTTTTCTTTAATAAATAAATAATAATTATAGATACTATTACAAAAACTGTAATGATAATTATTAATGGACCAAAGAGTAATGTTAGTAGAAACAAAATAATTGCAAGCGCACCAACTGTTATATAGTTTAGTGTTAAGCCTTCTCTGTTTAATACAAAGAAGAAGGATAGATATACTAGAACTGATCCTAAATCTGGCTGTAAAGCAATTAAAAAGGCAGGAAAAAAAATAATTATAAATGCTTTAACTTGATTTTTTATTAGCTTTAAATTGTACTGCCTATCACTTAATAATTTAGCAACAGCTAGTGCAGTAAATGCTTTTGCAAATTCTGAAGGCTGTAAACTTGCACTTCCGAAGCCATACCAAGATGTAGCTCCGTTAATATTTTTACCAAAAAGAAAAAGCCCAATTAAAGATAGAATTCCTATTAAATATAAAATGCTTGCAAATTTTTGATAAAATTTTGAATTGAAAAACAGAATTAAAACAATTAAAGGAACACATAATATTATCCATAATAATTGTTTTCCGTATCTGGTAGAAAAATCTAGAAGTTCTGAGTTTGCATCAGTAGTTGTGGTAGCATATATATTCATCCAGCCAAAACCAATTAATATAATATAGAGGATTACTAAAACCCAATCTATACCGTAAAAAATATTATTTTTTTCTGCTCTCAATCTTTAAATTCTTTTTTAGGAAGTTTATTTTTTTGATCGTATATATCTTGTAAACTAATATTAATCATGTTAATTTCTATCCGCTTTCTATTGTTACCAGTTATTTTTTTGGTTAAGTATTTCTCTATCAGTAAACTTGTTATTGGTCCTGCAATTTTAGATCCATAACCACCGTTTTCTACAAAAACTGCAATTGCAATTTTTGGATTGTCTTTTGGAGCAAAAGCAATTAAAATAGAATGATCTTCTAACTGTTTTCTAACTCCATTTATAATAACAAAATTTTCAGCAGTTCCAGTTTTTCCTACAATATCTATTCCTTCTATATTGCTCCATCTTCCTGTTCCTGTTTTAAAAACTTCGTGCATTCCTTCTATGACTGGATCATAGTATTTTGAATCTATGGTTGTTTTCCTAGGAATTGAATACTTAGGGTTTTTAATATTTTTATCATCTGCTTTTTTTAAGACATGTGGCGTGAAAAAATATCCTCTATTTGCAATTGCAGCGGTAACATTTGCTAATTGAATTGGTGTTGTTAATATTTCTCCTTGTCCAATTGCATTTGAAATGTTTGTTGTTGGTCCCCAAGAATATTTATACATAGCATCATAATAGCTGCCGTTTGGAATTAAACCTGGACTTCCGACAGGTAAATCGTAGCCTAAATAGTCTCCTAAACCAAAACTTTTTACATGATTGCTCCAAACATCCATTCCTATACTAGCCGTTTCTCCATTGTCAATTATTTTTCTGTAAGTTGTTGAAAAATAACTATTACAAGATTTCGAAATAGCTCTATGTAACTTAATTGGGCCACCAAAAATATTACAATGACATTTTTGAAAGGCACTTTTTTTATTTCCATATTGGTAGCCGCCATAACAATATACATAAGAGTTCTCGTCTATAACTCCTTCTTGTAACCCTATAAGTGCGTTGATCAGTTTAAACGGCGAACCTGGAGCGTATGTAGCTTGTAAAGCTCTATCGAAAGTTGGTTTATCTGGGTTTTCAGGATTCATTAAAATGACTGAATTCTTAGATCTTTTTCTTCCAACCATCATATTAGGATTGTATGATGGAGTTGATATTAGCGCTAAAATTTCACCAGTTTTGGGTTCAATTGCAACAATTCCTCCACGTTTACCAGACATTAATAATTCCCCGTATTGTTGTAGTTCACTGTCAATAGTTAGTGTAATATCTTGACCGTTTACAGCTAGAGTATCGTATTTCCCGTCTTTATATTTCCCGATGATTTTATTTAAACGATTTCTTTGTAGAAATTTTTTTCCTTTAAATCCACGTAAAATAGAATCGTAGAATTTTTCTACTCCGCTACTTCCAGTTAATTCTCCTTGTTGAAAATTTGGGTTGTTTTTTGCTTCTAATTCGTTCACTTCACTTATATAACCCAACACGTTTGCAGCCGAACTAATTGGGTAATTTCTAATGTTTCTTTTTTGAATATAGAAACCTTCAAACTTGTGTAATTTTTCTTGTAAAAAAGCAAAATCTTCTTTAGCTAATTGCTTTAAAAAGACTGATGGTAACCAGGGAGAATAATTCTTTGCCGTTTTATATTTTCGTTTAAAGTAGTCTTTATCAATTTTTAAGAGATTGCAAAACTCAATGGTGTCAAGCGGTTCAACTTCACTTGGTACAACCATTACATCATAAGAAAGTTGATTGGCAACAAGAAGTTTGCCATTTCTGTCATAAATATATCCACGCTCAGGATAATCATAAAGCACTTTTACAGCAGCATTATGATTTGGGTCTAAATCTGCACCTTTTATTATTTGTAGTTGAAATAATCTTCCTATTAATAATAATCCTGCAAGAGTAATAAAAAAGTAAAGTAAAAAGCTACGCTTCATTTATTTTTCTTTCTGATAATGGATGTTCCTAAAAAAAACAAAACTGAAGTAAAAATACTTGAGTACAATGTGTTAATGATAACACTTGAAAAGTTTTGTGTGCTAAAGTTAGCTAAAGAAAATAAAAGGAAGTGATGAATTACTATTAAAATTATCACATAATTAAAAAATTTACCAAATGGTTCTCGATGTAAATTAAACAATAGATAATCTTGTTCGGTTTTTTTAAACATAATTCGAACAAGAAAAAGTCTTATATAAGCAACAAATAGTAAAGAAAAAGCATTAATTCCTCCTGAATCAGAGAAGAAATCAATCGATAATCCTAATAAAAAAGAAAGAAATAAAAATAAGTATCGCTCTTTTTTCAATGGATAGAAGATAATAAAAGCAACATATAAGTACGGATTTATATATCCTAAAAACAAGACATTATTTAGCAAGAACACTTGTAAAAACAAGAGAGAGAAAAACAAAAAAGCAATGTATACAACTTTATTCATCTAAAGGATTGTTTAAAGTTCTTATTTCTTCCTTGTGCAATGCAGTAACAACATATACGTGCCCAATATTACTCATGTCATTAAAGAGTTTTATGTCTATTGAGTTTTTGCTGCTTTGTGAGTTTATTTTTTGAATTGTTCCAATTAGAATTCCTTCAGGGAAAATAGTTGATTTTCCGCCAGTAATTATTGTGTCGCCAACTTTTATGTTTGCTTGCCTCGGAATATCTTCTAATTGCACAACATTGTAATCCTGTCCATTCCAAATCAACGTTCCAAAATGAAAACTGTTTTTTAGTTTTGCATTTATTTTACTGTTGCTGTTTAAAATTGATTGCACTCGACTATAATTAGCGCTTACATCTTCTGTTATTCCAATAATTCCTTTGCTATTTACAACAGCCATTTCTTTATTAACTCCTTGATCTATTCCTTTATTTATCAGGATAAAATTATTTGGATTATGATAATTGTTGCTATAAATTTTAGCAGCAGTATAGGTGTATTTTTGATGATATTTTACAGAATCAAAAACAGAAAGACTAACAGTAGAATCTATTTTAGAAGTGTGTTTTTCTACTAAATTTTTTAAGTTGTTGTTTTCTAACATTAACTCTTCATTTAGAGATTTTAAATTGAAGTAGTTAGAAATTTGTGAAGTTTTTTCATAAAAGCCACCAGTAAGTTCATTAGCAGAACTAATAAATTTACTCTTATGAAAACTGTTGTTGTTAATGGTAAAAAAGAGAGCAATAAACCCTAGCAACAAAAAAAACAGAAAATATTTATACTTTCTAAAAAAATGAAATAACTGTTGCATAGAAAAATAAAATGTATCTTATTTCATTAATATACTTTTGTATTTTTCAATCTCTTTTAAAGCAATCCCTGTTCCTCTAACAACCGCTCTTAAAGGGTCTTCTGCAACATACACAGGTAAATCTGTTTTTCTAGATAAACGTTTGTCTAAGCCGCGTAACATAGAGCCGCCACCAGCTAAATAAATTCCTGTATTGTAAATATCTGCCGCTAATTCTGGCGGAGTTTTAGATAAAGTTTCCATAACTGCATCTTCAATTCTTAAGATTGATTTATCTAATGCTTTGGCGATTTCTCTGTACGAAACTTGAACTTGTTTTGGTTTTCCGCTTAATAAATCTCTACCTTGAACCAACATGTCTTCTGGCGGAGAATCTAAATCTTCAGTTGCGGCACCAATATTTATTTTAATTTTTTCTGCTGTAGTTTCTCCAATATATAAGTTGTGTTGCGTACGCATATAATACATAATATCGCTTGTAAATAAATCACCAGCCACTTTTACAGATTGATCGCACACAATACCAGCTAAGGCAATAACTGCAATTTCTGTTGTTCCTCCACCTATATCAATAATCATGTTTCCTTTTGGCTCCATAATATCTATTCCAACACCAATTGCGGCTGCCATTGGTTCAAAAATCAAATAAATTTCTTTGGCATTCATATGTCTTGCAGAATCTTGTACAGCGCGTCTTTCAACTTCTGTAATTCCAGAAGGAATACAAATAACCATACGTAAAGCAGGCGGGAATAATCTCTTTTTAATTGATGGAATTTGTTTGACAAATTCTTTAATCATTTCTTCTGATGCCTGAAAATCTGCAATAACTCCATCTTTTAAAGGACGAATGGTTTTAATGTTTTCGTGTGTTTTTCCTTGCATCAAGTTGGCTTTTTGACCAACAGCAATAATTTTACCAGTAATTCTATCTCGGGCCACTATTGATGGACTATCTATTACCACTTTACCATTGTGGATTATAAGTGTATTCGCAGTACCTAAATCGATAGCGATATCTTCCGTCATGAAATCGAAAAAACCCATAAAATGATTATTTTTTAATTTTTAATGTATTCTTACAAATCTACTAAATTTCTGTGTTCAAATCACACAATATTTAATAGTTATTTATTAGTGTTTAAAATGTCTTGTTCCTGTTAAAACCATTGAGATATTATTGTTATTACAATAATCGATGCTTAATTGATCTTTTATAGATCCGCCAGGTTGTATTACACTTTTAATTCCTGCATTTCCTGCAATTTCTACACAATCTGGAAATGGGAAAAAAGCATCACTTGCCATAACAGCATCATTTAAGTCAAAATTAAAATTTGATGCTTTTTCAATTGCTTGTTTTAATGCGTCAACTCTACTTGTTTGACCAGTTCCGCCAGCTAATAATTGTTTGTTTTTAACTAATATTATTGTATTTGATTTTGTGTTTTTACACAATTTCGACGCAAATAATAAATCTTCTAACTGACCTTCGGTTGGTTTATTGTTGGTTGCGTACGATAAATCTTCTAAACTATCTGTGATAAAATCTTTATCCTGAACTAATGCGCCATTTAAACAAGTTCTAACGGTTGTTTTTGGTAATTCAACTTCTTTCTGGATTAAAATAATTCTATTCTTCTTTCCTTTTAAAGCAGTCAAAGCATCTTCTGTATATGACGGTGCAATTACAACTTCACAAAATAATTTATGAATTTCTTCCGCAGTTTCAGCATCAATTTCTGTATTTGCAATAAGTATTCCGCCAAAAGCAGAAACCGGATCGCCAGCCAAAGCATCTACATACGCTTGTTTAATTGTTCTTCTTTGTGCAAATCCACAGGCATTATTGTGTTTAAGAACAGCAAATGTAGGAGCTTCACCTTTAAATTCTAACATTAAATTTACAGCTGCATCAACATCTAATAAATTGTTGTAGCTTAATTCTTTTCCATGTAATTTATCGAACATTGCTTCTAAATCACCAAAGAAAAAACCTTTTTGATGTGGGTTTTCGCCATATCTTAAAACCTGACCTTTTGTTTCGCTAATTTTTAAAACAGGTTCTTCGTGATTGTTGAAGTAATTGAAAATCGCTGTATCGTAATGTGATGAAATATTAAAAGCTTTAGCGGCTAATTTCTTTCTGTCTAAAAGTGTTGTTGAACCATTACTTTCAGAAATCAATGATAAGAAATCATTGTATTGTTCCATTGAAGAAATGATAACAGTGTCTTTAAAATTTTTCGCTGCTGCTCTAATTAATGAGATTCCGCCAATATCAATTTTCTCAATAATATCTTCTTCTGATGCTCCAGATGCAACAGTTTTTTCAAAAGGATATAAATCTACAATTACTAAATCTAATTGTGGAATTTGATATTCTTCCATTTCTGAAATATCACCATCATGATCCTGTCTATTTAAAATTCCGCCAAAAACTTTTGGATGTAGCGTTTTTACTCTGCCTCCTAAAATAGAAGGATATGAAGTTACATCTTCTACAGGAACTACATTTATTCCTAAATCTTTGATGAATTTTTCGGTTCCACCAGTAGAATAAATGGTTACATTCTGTTCGTTCAATTTTTCAACCAAAGGCTTCAGTCCGTCTTTATGAAAAACAGAAATTAATGCAGATTTAATAGTTTTTGTGCTGGTCATTTTGTTGAGCTGTTAAGCACACAAAGCTACTAAATATCTAAGTTTAAAACAATAGATTATTTTATATAAAATAAAACCTTAATCGAGTTCGATTTTGGTCTTAAAATTGTTAACTAAGCTGGTGTAGTTTTAATATCTTTTTGAAGAATCGTTCTTTTTAGAACCGATAATTTTGCTTAATAAAGCACTGAAAAGTTATTGTTTCTTTTCATTCTTAGGGAGAATTTAATAATTACAAAAATGTATTAATAATAAATATGTCCTACATATTTAAAGAAAGTATTTAGAATAAACAATAAGGATAAAAACATATTTATAATATTTTAGAAACCTCTTTACATGTAAATTCTAAAAGTTCTTCATCTTTTACTCTAAATACATTTGCTGTGTGAGAATCTATATCTATTTGACCAATATTTTCTTCATTTACAAAAATCGGAATTACAATTTCAGATTTCACTTTCCAGCCACAAGAAATATAATTGTCTTGTTCAGAAATATCTTGTACCACAAAATTTTCATTGCTTACTGCAACTTGACCGCAAATACCTTTTCCGAACGGAATAATAATATGCTCTGTTGGTTCACCAGTAAATTGAGCTAATTTTAATTCTTCTTTATCGCCATTTTTAAAATAAAAACCAACCCAATCATAATAAGATATTTCTGACTCTAAATAATCACAAATTGCTTGTAGTTTGTTTTCTTTTGTATTTGAACTATCTATTATTAAAGAAATATTCTCTTTTAAATTATTTAGTTGCATGTTGTTTTAATTGAAATTACTTAAATTTGTTAAGCTCGGTTATTACTGATGCAAAAATAAATAAATTTCGGTTTGAATAAGTATAAAAATAGTGCTCTTTTTTTAGTAAAATTTTTTGTAACATATTTTTTGTTATTTGCTATTTATGCTACTTACTTAAATTCTAGTCAAGTAAAAGAAACTGGTTTTCAATGTGCATCAATTACTACTAAAGTTGCAGACCAAACAGCTTCAGTTTTAAGTTTTTTCGGGTATAATGTTACTAGTGTGCAGCATAATGCTGAAATGTCTGTGAAATTATTAGTAGACAATCATTATATCGCTAGAGTTATTGAAGGATGTAATTCTATAAGTATTATCATTTTATTTGTTGCTTTTATTGTGGCGTTTTCTGGACCGAAAAAAGCAACGATAATTTATGCAATTGCAGGAAGTCTAATTATTTATTTGATAAATATATTACGAATTGCTTTTTTAACGTTGATGTTATATAAATATCCAAATCAACAAATGATGCTGCATAACTTAGTATTTCCTGCAATTATTTATGGAACAACTTTTTTATTATGGGTAATATGGGTTCAGAAATTTTCACATCATAAGAAATGAAAAAAGCACTAAAGTACATATTGTTAGTTATTTTAATTGCCTTACTTTTTTTAATTAGAGCTTTTGAAGATGATTTGTTTTACGATCCTTTAATTAAATATTTTCAAAATGATTATTTATACTCAACAATGCCAGAAGTAAATATTTGGAAGTTGGTTGTAGACATATTGTTTAGATATACTTTAAATTCAGTAATTACTTTAGCAATTATTTATGTCGCTTTTAAGAAGAAAAGTTTTGTGAAATTTGCAGGATTCTTTTTAATGCTAGCTTTTGTAATATTATTGGTTGTCTTTGTGTTTTTATTAAAAGACGAATTTAAACACAGCTATTTATTCCCTTTTTATATAAGAAGATTTTTAATTCATCCTTTATTTTTGCTGTTGCTTTTGCCATCATTTTATTACATGAAAATTAATAAATTAAATAGATTTTAGGGGTTCGTCAAGTTTTATTTACATTATTATAATTGATAAAAAAAGAAATAAGAAAGTGTTTTTTTCATAACTTAAAAGTTATTCTTTTTATAAAAGGCAATAATCATTTCATAAAAAAACCTCGAGAATTTCTCGAGGTTTTTTAATATATCTAAGGCGATTCGCTATTACATCATCCCTGGCATTCCACCACCCATTGGAGGCATTCCACCACCATCTGCGTTTTCTTCTTTGATGTCAATCAATGCGCATTCAGTTGTTAAAATCATTCCTGCTACAGAAGCAGCATTTTCTAAAGCAACACGAGTTACTTTTTTAGGATCTATAATTCCAGCTTTTAGCATGTCAACATATTTATCTGTTTTAGCATCGTAACCAAAATCTTTTTTACCTTCTAATACTTTATTGATAACAACAGAACCTTCTTCTCCAGCATTTTCAACAATCGTTCTTAAAGGAGATTCTATAGCTCGAGCAACAATTTGAATACCTGTTATTTCATCTAAATTATCAGCTGTTAATTTCTCCAAGACTTTTATAGCTCTCACTAAAGCAACTCCACCACCAGCAACAATTCCTTCTTCAACTGCAGCTCTTGTAGCATGTAAAGCATCATCAACTCTATCTTTCTTTTCTTTCATTTCTACTTCAGAAGCAGCACCAACATATAAAACTGCAACTCCACCAGCTAATTTAGCCAAACGTTCTTGTAGTTTTTCTTTGTCGTAATCAGAAGTTGTAGTTTCTATCTGAGCTTTAATTTGGCTAACTCTAGCTTTAATATCAGCTGCGTTACCAGAACCATTTATGATTGTAGTATTGTCTTTATCAATAGTTACAGTTTCTGCAGTTCCTAATAAATCTAATGTTGCATTTTCTAGTGAGAAACCTCTTTCTTCAGAAATTACGGTTCCACCAGTTAAAATTGCGATGTCTTCTAACATTGCTTTTCTTCTGTCTCCAAAACCTGGAGCTTTTACGGCAGCAATCTTTAATCCACCACGTAATTTATTTACTACCAAAGTAGCTAATGCTTGTCCATCTACATCTTCAGCAATAATTAATAAAGGTCTGCTAGATTTAGCAACTGGTTCTAAAATAGGTAGAATTTCATTAAGATTAGAAATCTTTTTATCGAATAATAAAATATATGGATTCTCTAAATCTGCAATCATTTTATCTGCATCAGTAACAAAATACGGAGATAAATATCCTCTATCAAATTGCATTCCTTCAACAACATCAACGTAGGTTTCCATTCCTTTTGCTTCTTCAACAGTAATAACACCTTCTTTACCAACTTTAGTAAAAGCGGTAGCAATTAAATCGCCAATAACATCATCATTATTAGCAGAAATTGCAGCAATTTGTTTTATTTTTTCAGACGAATTACCAACCTTTTGTGATTGTTTATCTAAATCTTTAACAATAGCAGCTACTGCTTTATCAATTCCACGTTTTAAATCCATTGGATTTGCCCCTGCGGCAACATTCTTTAAGCCTTCTTTTACAATTGCTTGCGCTAAAACTGTAGCAGTTGTTGTTCCGTCACCAGCTATATCGTTAGTTCTAGAAGCAACTTCTTTTACCATTTGAGCTCCCATGTTTTCTAGCTCGTTTGCTAATTCAATTTCTTTAGCAACAGTAACTCCGTCTTTTGTAACAGTTGGAGCACCAAATGCTTTTGAAATAATTACATTTCTTCCTTTAGGACCTAACGTTACTTTTACTGCATTTGCTAATGCATCAACTCCGCGTTTTAATCCGTCACGAGCTTCAATATCAAATTTTATATCTTTTGCCATTTTTATGTTTTTTAGCTTTTTGCCTTTAGCTGTTTGCTATTGGCTTAAATGTTATTAATATTTTTTATTCTAACTAAAAGCCAAGGACTAATAGCTATAAGCGATTATTAAATAATTGCTAAAATATCACTCTCTCTCATTATTAAGTAATCCGAACCTTCAAATTTTAATTCAGTTCCTGCATATTTCCCATATAAAACAGTGTCTCCAATTTTAACAGTAATAGGTTCTTCCTTAGTGCCTTTTCCTGCAGCGACTACAGTTCCTTTTTGTGGTTTTTCTTTTGCGTTATCAGGAATAATAATCCCTGAAGCTGTAGTTGTTTCTGCAGCAGCTGGTTCTACAAGAACTCTGTCTGCTAAAGGTTTAATGTTTAATCCCATTTTTATAAATTTTTATAAATTAAATGTAGTTTTTATGTGAAACATAAACAGTCAGAAATTATGCCAATTAAAAAGTACTGCCAATTTTACTACATCGTAGTTTTCTTTGTGAAATATATGGATACAAAAAATGCCAACGTGTCATTCACGTTGGCATTTTTATAAATTATTTAGTAACTCTTAATTGTTAATGCTATCATTGGTTGTAGCAGGAACTGTATTTGTCTGTGTTGGAGTTGTGTTTATATTTTCTAATGTATTCTCTAACTGAGGATTGTTGTTACTTGCTCTAGGAATTGCAAAATTTGCTAATAAAATTAAAGCAAACATTGAGATTGCCAACGTCCAAGTAGAACGATCTAAGAAGTTATTTGTGTTTTGTACACCACCCATAGATTGTGCTCCACCACCACCACCAAATGAAGAAGATAATCCTCCACCTTTTGGATTTTGTACCATAACGATTAATATTAATGCGATTGCAACAATTAATATCAAAATTAAAATGATTGTATACGTACTCATGATTTATTTTTTTGTAAAATTCTAATTCTTTTAATTTGGTCTGCAAAGAAACCACTTTTTTCTGGATATTTCAAACTTAATATTTCATAAGCTTTGATTGCATTTTCATGCTTATTTTGTTCTAAATATACCTTTGCCAATGTTTCGGTCATCAAATATGAGTCTTGTTTTTCTTCTAAGACGATTTCTTTCTTTTCGGTATCTTTAGAAATTTTAGAAATTTTTGGATTTTGTTTGATGAAATTATCAATAATAGCAGTTTTATCTATTTCATTTTTGTGATCAGAATTTCGTTCAATCTTTTTTTGTGAAGCTAATTGTAGCCACTCATTAAAAGAATGTGTTTCTGTATTAGAAAAGGACAACGGTTTGCCAATTGCTAATTCTTCGTTTATTTTAATAGGTTTTTCTGAAACTATTTTTTTAGTAATTTGTTGATGTACTTCTTTAGATTGTAATGTTGGTTTTTCTGTAAATTTTGATGACGTAATAAAATCAAACAAAACAGTTCTGTCAGTTGTGTAAGCGGCTGTAGTTTTTAATTCAGCATTGTATTTAAAACTTTCATTATTCTTTAATCCTTTTAAATAAATAGCTCTTGCAGCTTGAAAATAGGGATATTCGTTTAAGATTGTTTTTACTACTTCTGTGTTTTCAGGAGTAATTTTTTGCGGGTTCTTTAATAGTTCGGTAAAGCTGTTTGTGTTCATAATTTGGTTACCATTTAGCAACAGAAGCATTAAAAATATCTTGTGTTATTCTTTCTAAAATTTCTTTATAAGCAGTTTCTAAAACACTACCAATTAGCTGTGAATTAGCTGGGTAATCATGATAAAAAGAAAATGATTTTTCGAAATTATCTTTTTCTATAAACTTATTAAAATAACGAACATTTACCGTAATTGTTAATCTGTTTTGCGCTGCAGTTTGTTGAGCAGTTGCGCTCATTGGTGCAATTCTGTACCCTGTTATTTCTCCTTCAAAACGTAAATCTCCAGGGCTACCAGTTGGTGCAGGAGATAAGTTGGTTTGTCTTAAAAATAAATCTTGTAAATCTTGTGTAAACTTTTGACTTAAAGATGGTTCAACTAAAGGAGCATTATTTCTAAAAAAACCTATTTGTAACGTTTTTGCTTTGCCGGTATCTCCACCGGTAAAAGAATAAGCGCCACAAGAAATAATTAGTATTGAACTAATAAAAAATATAGCGATGTAAAATAGTTTTTTCATAAGGATTTCAAATATAAACAAAAGAATGTTTTACAAATCGTATTGTTTAATTTTTCTATATAATGTTCTTTCAGAAATGCCTAATTCTTTGGCAGCTAATTTCCGTTTATTATTATTTTTTTCTAACGATTTTTTAATCATTTCTACTTCCTTGTCTTGTAATGATAACGATTCGTCTTCTTCAATGGTTTCAATAAAATCATATCTATTATCATTATCTGATGAGTTTGATTTTGGAATCTGAACGACTTCAATATTTCCGTTATTTGAGTTTTGCTCTTTGTGAATCTTTTCTAATAACTTATGATTTTCTTCTTTCAAGTCATCAGCATCAGCATTCTTTAAAACATCTAGCGTTAATTTTTTTAAATCGTTGATATCATTACGCATATCAAACAAGATTTTATACATAATGTCTCGTTCATTGGCAAAATCTGAATTTGAATTTGAAGAGTTGCCAATTACAGCGGGTAAATTCCCTTGGTTATTTGGTAAATATTGAATTAATTTTTCTCCGCTAATCAATCTATTTTCTTCAATCACAGAAACTTGTTCTGCAATATTTCTTAACTGTCTAATGTTTCCTGGAAAACGATAATTTACAAGTAAATTAACAGCCTTTTCTTCTAACCTAATCGTTGGCATTCCATATTTCTGAGCAAAATCTGCAGCAAATTTTCTAAATAATAAATGAATATCCTCTTTCCTGTCTCTTAAAGGTGGTAAAGAAATTTCAATAGTACTTAATCTATAATATAGATCTTCTCTAAATTTTCCTTTCTGAATTGCATTTGCCATTTTTAAGTTTGTAGCAGCAACAATTCTAACATTTGTTTTTTGTACTTGTGAAGAACCAACTTTAATAAATTCTCCATTTTCTAAAACTCTTAATAAACGAACTTGAGTTGTTAATGGTAATTCGCCAACTTCATCTAAAAAAATAGTACCGCCATCAGTAACTTCAAAATAACCTTTTCTGTCTTGTGTTGCACCAGTAAAAGAGCCTTTTTCATGACCAAATAATTCACTATCAATTGTTCCTTCAGGAATTGCGCCACAGTTTACAGCAATGTATTTTGCGTGTTTTCTGTGCGATAATTGATGTATAATTTTTGGAATACTTTCTTTCCCAACTCCACTTTCTCCAGTTACAAGCACGGAAATATCTGTTGGTGCAACACGGACAGCTTTTTCTAAAGCTCTATTTAAGTGAATATCGTTTCCAATAATTCCGAAACGCTGTTTTACTACTTGTAAGTTTTCCATTTTTTTATAGTTTCAGAGTTACAAAGGCTCAAAGTGAGTTTGATTTTCACTTTGCCGCTTTGAAGCTTTGCTGCTTTTTAATAATTTTTTAGTTATTATCAGAATAATCAATTGCGGTTCCAATTAAAGTAGCAGAAGTACAATCTTCTACTTTTACATCAACAAAATCGCCCACTTTATAATGCTCTTTAGGGAAAACAACCACCATGTTTTGCGTGTTTCTTGCTTTCCAATGTAAATCAGATTTTTTTGATTCTCCTTCAATTAAAAACTCTTCAGTTTTTCCTAAATGTTGTTTGGTTCTATAAAAGCTATGTTCTCTTTGTAGCTCAATAACTTCTGCTAATCTTCTTTTTTTAACATCAAACGGAACATCATCTTCCATCTTTTTAGCAGCCAAAGTTCCTGGTCTTTCAGAATACGCAAACATATAACCGTAATCATATTTTACATATTTCATCAAACTCAACGTATCTTGATGATCTTCTTCTGTTTCTCCGCAAAAACCAATAATTAGATCTTGAGATAAAGACATTTCTGGAACAATCTTCAAAATATTGTCAACTAACTCCATGTATTCTTCTCTTGTGTGTTGTCTATTCATGGCTTTTAATATTTTTGTACTTCCACTTTGAACAGGCAAGTGTACATATTTGCATACATTTTTATGTTTTGCAATTACATGAATTACATCTAAACTCATATCCTGCGGATTAGAAGTAGAAAACCTAAAACGTGTTTTTGGAAAACGAGTTGCAGCCATATCTAATAACTGCGCAAAATCAACGGCTGTAGCTTGCGCCATTTCTGTTGCTTTTTTAAAGTCTTTTTTTAATCCGCCACCAAACCATAAAAAACTATCTACATTTTGACCAAGCAAGGTTATTTCTTTGTAATTCTGATCTACCATAGATTGTATTTCTTCTAAAATACTTTGCGGGTCACGACTTCTTTCTCTTCCACGAGTAAACGGAACAACACAGAAAGTACACATGTTATCGCAACCACGAGTTATGGAAACAAAGGCAGAAACTCCGTTGTTGTTTAAACGAACAGGAGAAACATCTCCGTACGTTTCATCTTTAGATAAAATTACGTTAACGGCATCTCTACCGGCTTCAATTTCTTCTAATAAATTAGGTAAATCTCTGTATGCATCTGGACCAACAACTAAATCAACAATTTTTTCTTCTTCTAAAAATTTTTCTTTTAATCGTTCTGCCATGCAACCTAAAACTCCAACTTTCATTTTAGGATTTATCTTTTTTACAGCATTATATTTTTCTAAACGTTTTCTAACGGTAAGTTCTGCTTTTTCACGAATAGAGCAGGTGTTTACTAAAACTAAATCTGCCTCTTCAAGTTTCTGAGTAGTGTTAAAGCCTTGTTCTGCAAGTATTGAAGCTACAATTTCGCTATCGTTCATATTCATCTGACAACCGTAACTTTCAATGAAAAGTTTTTTTGTGTTTTCAGATTTATTCTCTTTTACAAGTGCTTTTCCTTGTAAATTTTCATCAATTATCTTTTCAGCCTGTTCCATATTCATATATAAAATGAAAGGCAAATATACAAACATATTCTAGATTTTGTGACATATTGGCAGAAAATTAAGGGTGGGTTTTCGCTTAAAATCAGCTAAAAGTCAATAGTAAAATTTAAAAATAAAAAAAAACTTCCTACTTTTGCAAACTAAATATACTTTATATGTAAGGTGTAATTATTTTTAACAGAGAAGATTTATGGCAAAGAATTTAGTAATAGTTGAGTCACCCGCAAAAGCAAAAACAATAGAAAAATTTCTTGGAAAAGATTTTCAAGTAGAATCTAGTTTTGGACATATAGCAGATTTACCATCCAAAGAATTAGGAATAAATGTAGAAGGCGACTTCATGCCAGAATATATTGTTTCAGATGATAAAAAGGCCATTGTAAAGAAGCTAAAGGCGTTAGCAAAAAAGGCTGATACAGTTTGGTTAGCAAGTGATGAGGATAGAGAAGGAGAGGCAATTGCGTGGCATTTAAAAGAGCAATTAAATTTGACAGATGAAAACACAAAACGTATTGTTTTTCATGAAATTACTAAAAATGCTATTTTAAAAGCGGTTGAAAACCCAAGAGATATTAACTATGATATGGTTAATGCACAACAAGCTCGTAGAGTTTTAGATAGATTGGTTGGTTATGAATTATCGCCAATCCTTTGGAGAAAAATAAAAGGAGGTTTATCTGCCGGAAGAGTTCAGTCTGTTGCAGTTCGTTTAATTGTAGAAAGAGAACGTAGTATTCAAGAGTTTGAAACTACAGCTCATTATAAAGTGATTGCTCAGTTTTCTAATACTGACGGAAAAACATTTAAAGCATCAATACCTAAGAATTTTGAAACTAGAGAAAAAGCTGAACAGTTTTTAAAATCGTCTGCAATGGCAGATTTTAGTATTGAAGATTTACAAAAAAAACCAGCAACAAAATCTCCAGCAGCACCATTTACAACATCAACATTACAGCAAGAAGCATCAAGGAAATTAGGATTTCCAGTTGCTAAAACGATGCAAGTTGCACAACGATTGTATGAGGCAGGTTTTATAACGTATATGAGAACAGATAGTTTAAATTTATCTGAAGATGCAAGAACAGCAACAAAAGAAGAAATTACAGAAAGTTACGGAGCAGAATATAGCAAACCAAGAGTTTTTAAAACGAAAGCAAAAGGAGCGCAAGAAGCCCATGAGGCAATTAGACCTACAGATATGAAATGTCATTCTGTAAGTGTAGAATATGATCAAGATCGTTTGTATGATTTAATTTGGAAAAGAACAATTGCTTCTCAAATGAGCGATGCAAAACTAGAACGAACAAATGTTAAAATAGCCAATTCTAAAAACAGTAAGATATTTACTGCAAACGGAGAAATGATTCAGTTTGAAGGATTCTTAAAAGTATATTTAGAAGGTATAGATAATGATGATGAAGAGCAATCAGGAATGTTGCCAAATCTAAAAACCGGAGAAGCGTTGTCTTACGAATTTATTACAGCAACACAGCGTTTTACAAGTCCGCCATACCGATTTACTGAAGCTTCTTTAGTGAAGCAATTAGAGGAATTAGGAATTGGAAGACCATCAACATATGCGCCAACAATTTCTACAGTTCAACGAAGAGGTTATGTAGAAAAAGGAGAAACTGAAGGAGTTGAAAGAGATTACGAACAGTTTGTTTTAAAAGCAGGAACCGTTACAAATACATCTTTAATTGAAAAAACAGGTTCTGATAAAGGGAAGTTAATTCCGACCGATATTGGAAATATTGTAAACGATTTTTTAGTTGCTAATTTTTCAAATATTTTAGATTTTGGTTTTACTGCAAAAGTAGAATCATCTTTTGATGATATTTCTGAAGGCGCAGAAGATTGGATTGAAATGATAAAAGGATTTTACAACGAATTTCATCCAACAGTAACTTTTGTTTCTGAAAACGCAGAAAGAGAAAGTGGAGAACGTATTTTAGGAGATCATCCAGAATCAGGGAAAACGGTTTTAGTTCGTTTAGGAAAGTTTGGTCCAATGGCTCAAATTGGAGATAGAGAAGATGAAGAAAAACAATTTGCTAGTTTACAGAAAGATCAAAATTTAGGGACTATTACATTAAAAGAAGCGCTAGATTTATTTTTATTACCAAAGAGTTTAGGCTCGTACGAAGCTGAAGATGTTATAGTTTCTAATGGTAGATTTGGTCCTTATATCAAATTCGGATCAATGTATGTTTCTTTGGATAAAGGAGAAAATCCAATGGATGTTGATTTAGAGCGTGCAACAGAATTAATTGTCGCAAAGCAAAAAGCAGATGCGCCAATTGCAGAATATGAAAACTTGCCAGTTCAAAAAGGAGTTGGTCGTTTTGGACCATTTATAAAATGGAACTCAATTTTTATCAACGTAAATAAAAAATACGATTATGATAATTTAACATACGATAATATTGTTGAATTAATTGAAGATAAGAAGCGTAAAGAAATAGAAAAAGTTATCCATAATTGGAAAGAAGTTGGTATTAGAGTAGAAAAAGCTCGCTGGGGAAGATTCAATATTATTAAAGGAAAAACTAAGATTGAAATGCCTAAAACTACAAACGCTAAAGACTTAACTTTAGAAGAGGTAGAGCAAATTATATTGGCAAAAGCACCAAAGAAAAAAACAACACGAAAAAAAACAACTAAAAAGAAATAGCAATTAAGTATATTGCATTCTTTAAGGATAGTAAGTAAATGAATTTCGATTTTTTAATCCCTATAAAAGATACGATTATTGCTCACTTAGTGCTTCAATCTGCACAAAGTCTGGGTAGGAATATACGAGTACATTCAATCCAAAATGGTTTTCCAGAATTAGATGAAGTTCAAATTGCAATCTTTGGTGTTCAAGAAGATAGAAATGCAGTCGATAATATAAATTGTGGAGAAAACCTTCATGAAATTCGTACGCATTTATATCAATTATTTCCAGGGAACTGGCACACTAAAATTGCAGATTTAGGAAATGTCATAAAAGGAAATTCTGTTGAGGATACTTATTTTGCAGTAAATTCTTTAACAGCATATTTAATTAAAAATAAGATAATTCCTGTTATTATTGGAGGAAGTCAAGATTTAACATATGCAAATTATAGAGCATATGATGCTCTTGAACAAACGGTAAATTTGGTTTCAGTTGATAGTAAATTTGATATTGAATCTGCCGAAGAAGGATTAAATTCTCGCTCGTATTTGAGTAAAATTATTTTAGATAAACCAAATAATTTATTCAATTTTAGCAATATTGGTTATCAAACTTATTACAACTCGCAAGAGGAATTAGATCTGTTAAATAGTTTATTTTTTGAGACCTATCGTTTAGGAGAAGTAAAAGATTTAACTGTTGTAGAGCCGATAATGAGGGATGCAGATATTGTAAGCATTGATATTGGTTCAATTCGTCAAAGTGATGCGCCAGCAAATAACAATGCATCACCAAACGGGTTTTACGGCGAAGAAATTTGTGCCATTTCTAGGTATGCAGGCATCAGCGATAAAGTAACATCATTCGGTATTTACGAATACAATTCAAAGTTTGATAACAACAATCAAACAGCGCATTTAATTGCGCAAATGATTTGGTATTTTATTGAGGGAGTGAATTTTAGAGCAAATGATTATCCGTTTTGTACAAAAGAAGCATATCAAAAATTTATTGTTTTAGTAGAAAATGATGATCCAATTAATTTTTATAAAAGCGATAAAAGTGGAAGATGGTGGATGGAGATAAATATTATTACAAATAATAAATACAAAAGACATGCGTTAATACCATGTACATATCAAGATTACCTTGAAGCAATTGAACAAAAAATACCAGAAAGATGGTATAAAGCTTTAAGAAAATTAATGTAATTAACAGAAATATAAAGTCTTAAAACGATTGGTTTATATAAAAAAAAATAATAGGTTTACGAACTTTTTGAGGAAAGATTATAAAAATATGAAGAGAGTAGCATTATTTGCACTAATAGTAACCATGCTTTATAGTTGTGGTTCTAATGATAGAGGAGAATTAACTGGTGTTAATTCTAATAGAAAATGGTTTGCAGAAAAGCCTATGGGGATGACATTAATTCCTGGTGGTTCATTTACTATGGGGAAGCAAGACGAAGATGTTATGGGGACATTAAGTGCTCCAACAAAAACGGTAACTGTTCGCCCTTTCTATATGGATGAAACTGAAGTAACCAATAGCGAATACAAGCAGTTTGTGTATTGGGTTAGAGATTCTGTTGTAAGAACTCAGCTAGCATTAAAAGCTGAAGAAGTGGTGTTACTGTCTGATGGAAACCTAAATGGAACTCCTTTAACAGGAGGAATACATGATTTTGCATTTATAAACGACACAATAAATGCAACACCATACCAGAAATACATGATAGCGAACTATTATGATTCTAAAAAACCATTAAATTGGGATGTGGATATTATTTGGGATAGAAATAAGTATCCAGATGTAGATTATGTAGAAATCATGGTAGACTCTATTTATCTTAAAAAAGAGAATTCAGTAAGCGGAAAAAGAACGATTAACACAAAGCTTCTATTTTATAAATATTATTGGACAGATACAGAATCGATAAGGAAAAAAGATAGAACTGCTTTTTTAAATAAAGATTCCCTAAGGATTTACCCAGACACAACGGTTTGGATAAAAGACTTTAATTATTCGTATAATGACCCAATGCATCAAAACTATTTTCATCACCAAGCGTATGGTGACTATCCAGTTGTTGGTGTTAGTTGGGACCAAGCTAATGCTTTCTGTAATTGGAGAACAAAAAAGAAAAACGATTATTTAAAAGGGAAAAAGAACACTTCTCAAGTTCCAGATTTTAGACTTCCTACAGAAGCAGAATGGGAATATGCAGCTCGTGGTGGGTTGTCATTCGCAAAATACCCTTGGGGAGGACCATATACCACAAGTGATAGAGGATGTTTTTTAGCAAACTTTAAACCTGTTAGAGGAGATTATGCAGTAGATGGGGCCTTATATACTATGGAAGGGAAATCTTTTAATGCAAATGACTACGGATTATATAATATGGCTGGTAATGTATCAGAATGGACAAATTCATCGTATAATATGTCATCTTATTACATGGGTTCTACAATGAATCCAAATGTTGAAGATAGAAGTAATAAAAGAAAAATTATTCGTGGTGGTTCTTGGAAAGACGTAGCTTACTTTTTAGAAGTAAGTTCTAGAGATTACGAATATGCAGATACCGCAAGAAGTTATATTGGGTTTAGAACCGTACAAGACTTCTTGGGTAAAATTTATGGTAAAACCAACTAGAGAAATTAATCACCCCCTAAAAATAGAAATTATGGCGCAGTCAAGAAAAAGCAAAAAAATAATGAATATGGTTTACGGCCTAGGTGCCGCAATCGTTATACTTGGAGCACTTTTTAAAATTCAACATATATCTTACGGTTTTTTAACCGGAGGTGTTATGCTAACAATCGGTTTAGTAGTGGAGGCAATTGTATTTGCTATTTCAGCATTTGAACCTGTTGATGATGACTTAGACTGGAGTAAAGTATATCCAGAATTAGGTGATTCTGAAGACTCTGCTGGAGCACAGGGATTACTTTCTCAAAAATTAGATACTATATTAAGAGAAGCAGAATTAGATAATACGTTGATAAAAGGATTAGGAGATAGCATTAAGAACTTTAAAGGTGCTGCAGAAGGATTATCTGCTGTTGCAGAAACTATTGCATCAACAAATAACTATAATGAGCAAATGTCTAAAGCAGCTGTTCAGATGGAGTCTTTAGCAGGTTTGTATCAAGTACAAATGGAAAATACTTCTAAACAAACAGAACTGAATAACTCATTAGCAGAGAATTCTGAGAAATTAAAAGAACAAATGGAGTCTTTAGCGGACAATATGGCTTCGTTAAATGGAGTTTATGGAGGTATGTTAACTGCAATGTCAAGCAAATAATTAGTAATAATAAATAACTAAAAACTAATTAGATATGGCAGGAGGAAAAATGTCCCCAAGACAAAAAATGATAAACTTAATGTATCTTGTATTTATTGCAATGTTAGCAATGAATATGAGTAAAGAAGTGTTATCAGCATTCGGTTTTATGAATGAAGGAATTTCAGAAAACAATGCAACAACAACGCAGAAAAATAATGGTGCTTATGCAAGTTTAGCTTCAAAGGCAACAGATCAACCAGCAGAATATGACCCAATAAATAAGCAAGCATTAAAAATTAAAGTATTATCAGATAATTTTTACGCGTATTTAGATGATTTAAAATCTAAAATGACTCAAGATGTAGAAGATAAGAAAGCTTATCAATCTATGGATAGAACAGAATTTTTAGATGCGTACTTCTTTCAAGGAGATGCATTTACAGAAGAAGGAAGTAATTTCTTAGCAAGCATTGCAAATTTTAGAGATGGAATTAATGCAGCTCTAGGGAGTAATGAAAACTTAAAAGGAACAGTTATTAGAAGGTTTAAAACAGATGTTCAAATAGATAAAGATGGTAAAGAGATACCTTGGTTAAGATATAGATACGAAGGGTTTCCGTTAATTGCTTCAATTGCAAACTTAACGCAAATGCAATCGAATATTAAAAACACCGAAAGTGATATTTTAACATCTTTATTAGGTGGTAAATTAGAAAGTGAAGTTTCTTTAAGTAATTATAAAGGTATTGTACAGTTAGATAAAACAGCATATTATGTTGGAGAAAAAGTAACTGGTAAAGTTGTTTTGGGTCGTTATGATGCGAACATGAAACCAGATAAAGTTACTTTAAACGGACGTAATTATACAAATATTGAAGCTGGACAAGTAATTTTAGATTTAAGAGCAACTAAGTTAGGAGATAACGATATTAAAGGAGTAATTAACTTTACAGAAAACGGTGAATCTGTTCCTGTAGCATTTAGCAGTTCTTATACCGTTATACCAGAACCAAACGATGCGGTTATTTCTGCAGATGCAATGAATGTTGTCTATCGTGGAGTAGATAACCCGGTTTCAGTTTCTTTACCAGGTGTTAGTAATAATAATTTAAAAGTTACTGCAACTGGAGGTACTATTACCCCAAATGGTTCTAGTTATATTATCAAGCCAGGAAAAGGAAGTGAGATGACAATTAATGTTGGAGCGACACTTTCTAGCGGAAAAAAAATAAATTCTTCTAAGAAGTTTAGAATGAAAGATATTCCAACAGCAATGGGATCAGCAAGAGGAGAATTTGGTTTAGTGAAAATGCCAAAAACAAGTGCTGCAAGAGCTGTTATTGGCGCAGGGTTACCAGATTTTGTTTTTGATTTAAAACTAAAAGTAACTAGTTTTAAAGTAAAAGTGCAAGGGCAATTAACAGTATTGGTAAATGGTACAACTTTTAATGCGGCAGCTAAAAAAGCATTACAAAGATCCCGTAGAGGTGATGTTGTTACAATTTTTGATATTGAAGCTGTGATTGAAAATAATACTTCTTACAAGCTTAAAAAAGTATTGCCAGTAAGTATTGAAATTTCTAATTAAGATTAAATTAAGTAGTATGAATGGGAAACATTTTTATATTGTTTTTTTAGCGCTAATTACCTCAGGGATAATTAATGCACAAGCCAACTTATTAAACTCAACAAATGTTGATCAGATTGGTAAGAAAACAAAAGAACAATTGTTGGCAGATAATGATGCACCTTTACCTTATGGATATATTGATGATAGAGATATATTATGGTCTAAAGTTGTTTGGGAAGTAATTGATTTAAATCAAAAAATTAACCTTCCATATTATTTTCCAATTGATACTACTAAAATTTCTAACAATCGTAGATCGTTGTTTGATACATTATATAAAGGAATTAGAACCGGTAAAATTAAAGAAGCATATTCAGATTCTTTTTTTAGTTCTAAAATTACCAGACAACAAATTGCAGGTATGTTATTTAATGTAAGACAAAACGGAAATAATATAGATACATTTAAAATTAGCACCCAAGATATTACTGCTTTTAAAATTAAAGGAATGTGGTATTTTGATAAAAGACAAGGAGAATTAAAATATAGATTATTAGCAATTGCTCCATTAGGTCCAGATGTACAAACATTAGGTGTTTCAGAAATTGAAGATGATAATTTATATGAATTATTTTGGATTTTTTATCCTTCTGCAAGAGACCTTTTACACAAAGCAAAAGTGTTTAACCCTAAGAATTCATCTCATCCAATTTCTTTTGATCATTTATTAAATGCTAGACGTTTTGCTTCCTTTATTGTAAGAACAGAAAATATTTATGGCAATCGTAAAATATCTGACTACGTAAGAGGAAATTCGTTATTCCAATTGCTAGAAGCAGATAAGATTAAAGAAGATATTAGAAATAGAGAAATTGATATGTGGAATTACTAATATCAATTTAGAAATAATAAAAAAAGCGTTCTGAATTTCAGAACGCTTTTTTGCCTTTAATAGCTTATTTTTACAGTATGAAAGTAGATTATATTGTTGTTGGTTTAGGCTTAGCTGGTTTAGCATTTATAGAAGAATTGATCGATGCTGAAAAATCATTTATCGTTTTTGAAGATGACTCTCAAACATCATCTTTAGTTGCTGGTGGAGTTTATAATCCTGTAATTTTAAAACGTTTTACGCTAGTTTGGAATGCAGACAAACAATTAGAAGTAGCACTTCCGTTTTATAAAAAAATTGAAGAAAGACTACAACTAAAAGTTGATGTAAAATTTTCTACTAGAAAAGTATTCAAATCTATTGAAGATCAAAATAATTGGTTTGAAGCCTCAGACAAACCAATGCTTTCTAAATTTATGAATCCTGATATTATTCACGAAAAGATTAATGGTGTTATTGCAGATTTTGGTTTTGGAGAAGTACATCAAACAGGAAGAATTGATACTGAAAAATTGGTTTCGTCTTATCGAAATTATTTGGATAAGAAGGCACAAATTGTTTTCGAAAAGTTTGAATATGATTCGATACAATTTAAAAATAATAGTATTTCATATAATGAAATAGAAGCAAAAAGAATTGTTTTTTGTGAAGGATTTGGAATCAAGAAAAATCCATTTTTTAATGAGTTGCCAATAAAAGAAGCAAAAGGAGAATTGCTAACAATTCATGCGCCGGAATTAGAGATTGATTTTTTATTAAAATCTACGTTGTTTGTTTTGCCTTTAGGAAATCATTACTATAAAGTTGGAGCAACGTTTAATTGGAAAGATAAAACCTCAAATCCATCAGAAGAAGGAAAGGAAGAATTGGTAGAGAAACTAAAAAAAGTAATTACAGTCCCGTATACAATTACAAATCAATCTGCAGGAATTAGACCAACAGTTAAAGATAGAAGACCATTGGTTGGAACTCACCAAGAACATAATCAATTAGCGATCTTAAACGGTCTAGGGACTCGTGGGGTTATGATTGCGCCAATAGTTGCTAAAAACTTGTTTAATCATCTAGAAAACGATGAAATATTAGATAAAGAAATAGATATTAAAAGATTTTATTAAGAAATACTATCTTCTTTTTTTTCTTCGTAAGAGATAAACATATTAATCCAAAGAATTCTAGAAAAACGTAAATTTATTGGGATCATTATAATCAATGCAATAAAAATGGCAGCAAAAGATTGCAATAAGCTTGCTCCAAAAATTAATGTTGCAATTAAAAAAGTAATGATAGACAACCCAACCGTAATTCCGTAATTTACATACATTGCGCCATAAAAAAAAGATGGCTCTATCATGTATTTTAAATTGCAATTTGGGCAGTTTTTATGTAATTCGGTTATCTTACTTGGTTTATAAGTAAGTTTAGATTTGAAAAAATCTCCTTCTTGACATCTTGGGCATTTATTGTTAAAAATACTATAGTTTTTTGTGCCTTTCTTAAACATGATT
>JBLHOD010000003.1:0-24258 GCA_047622545.1 Polaribacter sp.
AAATTCTGAAGCCTATAAATTAACAATTGCTTATTTAGAAGGAATTAATCAATTTATGGAAAACGGACCAACGCCAGTAGAGTTTTTATTAGTTGGCGTTGATAAAGAAAAATACACTCTAAAGGATGTGTATAATGTGTTTGGTTATATGGCTTTTAGTTTTGCTGCGGCTCATAAAACAGATCCGATGTTAAACGAAGTAAAAGAAAAATTAGGTGCAGCTTATTTTAATGAAATTAGTTTGTCGAATGTTAAAAATACGGAGATCATTCAAAATGGAAAAAAGCCAATTTTAACAGCAAGTGTTGCTGCTGCAATGCAAAATTTATATAAAAACTTACCATTATCGCCATTTATTGGAAGTAATTCTTGGGTAATTGGAGCTGATAAAACTAAAAACGGACGCGTAATTTTTGCGAACGATCCACATATTGGTTTTGCACAACCTTCAGTTTGGTATCAATCTCATATTAAAACTCCAGATTACGAAATGTATGGTTTTAATTTAGCGCTTTCTCCGTTTTCATTAATCGGACATAACAGAGAATATGCTTATGGAATGACGATGTTTGAGAATGATGATGTCGATTTTTATTTCGAAAAAGAAAATCCAGATAACCCAAATGAATATCTAACAGAAAATGGATTTAAAAAATATGATGTTATAGAAAAAAGAATCAAAGTAAAAGACGAAAAAGATTCTGTATATCAAATAAAAGTAAGTCGTCATGGGCCAATAATGAATAATTTAATTGAGCATGTCAACGAAAAAAGACCGATGGCAATGCAATGGATTTACACCAAACTAAATAATGAATTGTTAGAAGTTGGGTATGATATTTCGCATGCAAATTCGTTAGCAGAATTTAAAAATGGAGCGGCAAGATTACATGCGCCAGGTTTAAACATTATGTATGGTGATGCAAAAAATAATATTGCTTGGTTTGCTTCAGGAAAACTGTATAAATATCCTGACGGCGTAAACAGAAAAACGATTTTAGATGGCGCTTCAGGTAAAGATGAAATTGAAGAGTATTTAGATTTTGAAGAAAATCCAATGTCAATAAATCCAAGTATCAATTATGTGTATTCCGCAAACAATCAACCAGATTCTATAAAAGGTGGTTTGTATCCAGGATATTATTTGCCAGAAGATAGAGCAAAGCGAATTGTAAATTTATTGAAAGATAAAAACGATTTTACCAAAGAAGATGTTGCCAAAATGACTTACGATGTAACTTCAGCAACTGTGTCAGATAATATTGCAAATTTAGCAACTGGAATCGATAAAAAAGAGTTGTCGCCAAGTGAAAAATTAAGTTTAGATTATTTAAATAAATGGAATGGTTTTTACGGAAAAAAAGAAATTGCTCCAACAATTTATAACCGATTTATTTATGAAGTTTTAGCAGCGACTTATAAAGATGAAATGGGAAAAAGTTTCAATCAATTTATAAATACGCCGTATCAAGATAAAGCATTTGCAGAACAAATTGTGAGAAAAGAATCTGTTTGGTGGGACAATATTAAAACTGTAAATAAAAAGGAATCGAGAACAGATATTATTACCAATTCGTATAAAAAAGCAATTGCATTTTTAGGAAATCAATTAGGTGAAAATGTACAAGATTGGACTTGGGATCGTGTTATTTCTGTTGAATATCCACATGCTTTAGGACAAGTTGCTGCATTGCGTAAATACTTTAATGTTGGTCCTTTTAAAACGAGAGGAGGAAACGAGGTAATTAACAATCAGATTTTTAATTTAGATAGTACAGGCGTTTATAAAATTACTGCCGGACCGTCAACACGTAGAATTGTAGATTTTTCTGATGTAGAAAATAGTTTAGGAATTTTGCCAACCGGACAATCCGGAAATGTTTTTAGTCCGCATTACGATGATCAAGCGCAAAAGTATGTAGATGGCGAATTTGTAAAAATGAAACTGAATCAAAAAGAAATTGAAGCTTCTGAAAATGTGCTGATTTTTAAGCCAAAAAATTAACTTTGTTGTTCTCTGTTTTCAAAAACTAAATCCTCAATTTTATAGCTCATGTTACCTATTTTTTTTACTAAATCACCAAGGTTTTTGTCATTGTCATAAGATATCGTTAATTCATTGCTAATTCTCATTAGATCTTTGTGGCAGAATGAAAGTCGTGTTAGTAAAAGATTAAGTCTATTGTCACTTAAATATGTGTTTTGTTCTTTAATGTTTTCAGAATCCCAATCGAATATTTTCTCTGTTAAAGTAAAATTAGATTGTTCTTTGTTTATAGGAACAAAACCAGATAATTCTGCCACCTTTTTAGAATTTAAATAATTTTCTTTACCTATTTCTTCTTTATTAATTGATATTTTAATGATATTATTACTTGTTTTATGGTCAAATAAATGTGGAATTATTGCTTCTTTTAGAGCTTTTATTAAATAACCTTTTTTTCTGTGGTCTTTATTTATGTACCAATGTAAATCAGCATTCATATCAAGAACAGCTCCAATATAAGTTTTGTTTTCGTTTTTAATAAAATAAAAAGAATACGGTTTAAAAGAGAAATCAGGTTTATCATTTAGTTTTGGGATTTTGTTCCAAACTTGAGCGTAAGAAACAAACTCATTAATAGGTCTTAAGAATATAGTTTCATTAAAATCATTATTATTCAATCGATCAATATATTCTTGGATTTCATCAGTCTTCATAATTAAACCTCCTTATAAATTTCATCAAACGGAATTCTAAAACGTTCTCCATAAACTCCTTTTTCGGTTCTAATTCCGCATGAAACAATCATGTTTATTTCGGCGCTAATAGGTAAACCTAATACACGTTTTACGCGCCAAGTATCAGAACCTTCCATTGGGCAAGTATCATAACCAACGGCTGCCATGCTAATCATAAAATTTTGCGCAGCCAAACCAGCAGATTTGTGTGCTACAATGCGCATGTCTTTTTGACGAACTTCTCTATAAATTGGTCTAAAAAGTCCTGTTATTAAAATTATCAAATATTTGATCCAACCTAAAACCCCGAAGAAATCTGCGTACGCAAATGGAATAATTTTTCCGTAATAATTTCGTGCTACTTTTTCTCTACTACTTTGTTCTGATTTCGGATTGTTCTTTCCGAAAACGGAATCCATAAATTTTAAATTAGCTTTTGCACGTTGTTTCCATAAATCTTTTCTGACTACAAAAACCACTAATTGTTGTGCTGTTTTTGCTGCATTTTGATTGAAACAAAAAGGCGCAATTTTAGCAATAATATCTTTGGATGTAATATGATAAAATTCCCACAATTGCATATTGCTACTATTCGGAGCTAAACTTGCTTGCTCAATACATTTTTTAACCAAAGAAGTGTCTAAAGGTTTTTCGGTATCAAAAATTCTTACAGAACGTCTATAATCTATCGCTTCTGAAACTGTTTTTTCGTTTGTCATCTTGTTTTATGAAAATAATTTCATGAAGGTTTTTAAAGTTTTTAATTTTCCTTTATAAGGAGCATATCTTACAGGAAGATCTAACCAGTTGTAGCGTTTCGTAATTCCTTTTTTATGTGAAAACAAATCAAATGTTTGTTTGCCATGATAACCGCCAATTCCGCTTTCTCCAACTCCGCCAAAAGGTAAATTATGATTTGCAAAATGCACCGTTGTGTCGTTAATAGTTCCACCACCAAAAGAATATTTGGCAATCATTTTATTAGCGAATTTGTTATTTCCTGTGAACACATATAAAGCCAGTGGTTTTTCATAATTGCTAATTACTTTTTCAATGTCTTCTTCCGTTTCATAAGAAATCACAGGAGAAATGGGTCCGAAAATTTCACCTTTCATTACTTCGCTATTCAAACTAGGTTCATCAATTAAAGTAGGAGAAATATAATTGTCGTCTCGGTTTATTTTTCCACCAACTAAACAAGTTTCGTTTTCTAACATTGCTGTTAATCTGTCAAAATTTCGTTGATTTATGATTCGTGGATAATCGTTAGAGGCTTCTGGATTTGTTCCGTAAGCATTATCGATTTCAGCTTTAAAATGAGTTACAAATTTTTCTTTTACAGATTTGTGAATTAACAAATAATCAGGAGCAATACACGTTTGTCCACCATTGATGAATTTTCCCCAAACAATTCTTTTTGCTGTTAATTTTATATTGGCAGTTTCATCAATTATACAGGGATTCTTTCCGCCCAGTTCCAGGGTAACCGGAGTTAAAAATTGTGCTGCAGCTTTTGCAACAATTTTACCAACTTGGACACTTCCTGTAAAGAAAATATAATCCCAACGTTGAGCTAATAATTCAGTTGAAACTTCAACGCCGCCTTCAACAACACTTACAATGTTTTTGTCGAAAACAGCTTTTAAAATCTCTTTGGTTATTTTACTTGTATTTGGAGTTAATTCAGACGGTTTTAAAACGACAGTGTTTCCTGCAGCAATTGCGCTAATTAAAGGAACTAAGGCTAATTGATACGGGTAATTCCATGGCGAAATAACCAACACAGCTCCAAAAGGTTCTTTGTAAATTTTACTAGAAGAAGGAAAGTTTAAAAATGCCGGCATTACGGGTTGTGGTTTCGCCCAATGATCTATGTTTTTTATCGTTCTTTTTAATTCTGAAACTACAATAGATGTTTCTGTCATTACACTTTCGTATTCCGATTTTTTAAAATCTAAATACAATCCATTTATAATGTCTTTGTCTCTTTTCAATATTTCAGAAAGCAATTTTTTTAAAAGCTGTTTTCTTGTTGAAATACTTTTAGTTTGTTGTGTTGCAAAATAATTTTTTTGCGCTTGAACGAGTTCTGGAATATTCATAAATACTAAAGTTCTTGGAGTTTGTTATTCATCACCGAAAACCATAATGGTGGCAATAATGCTAAAATTACCATTCCTGGATAACCTGTTGGCATTTGTGGACTTTCTGGCAACGATTTCAAAATTTGATACTGTTTACTTCCGTTATAATGATGATCTGAATGACGCGATAAATTAAACAACATTAATTTTCCAATGACATGATCTGAGTTCCAAGAATGTGTTCTTTTTACTTTTTCATATCTGCCACTTTCAGATTGTTTTCTAAGTAGCCCGTAATGTTCTATATAGTTCACACTTTCTAATAATAAAATTCCGATTACAGATGCAACGATGAAACAAATCATCACAAATAATCCAAAGAAATAATAAATAGAAGCTAGTAAAATGATGTTTGCTAATGTGTAAACCACCATTCTGTTTTGGTAATGAAACCAGCTTCTATCAGAGGTTTTTAAACGGTTGTTTTCTAATTGCCAAGCTTGTTTGTAGCTCGTAAAATGAGAGCGAATCCAGAAGCTATAAATAACTTCCTTTTTTCTGGCAGTTGCTGCATCTTTTGAAGTTGCTACATTAAAATGATGACCTGCATTATGATAGGGTAGAAAATGAGTATTTAAAGAGCTTAGCAATAATATTTCTCCTAAAAATTCATCAAATCTGTTGTTTCTGTGACCTAATTCGTGACCAACATTTATTCCGAGTGTTCCGCACATTAACCCCATTCCGAAGATTCTTCCAGCCAATTCAAAAGTGGTTAAATTAGGTTCTTGTATTGCGAAAAAAAATAAATATAAAAAGTACAATTGCACAGGAATTGTTAGGTATAAAATATAGGTGTATAATTTATTTTCTTTTTCAATTTGTTCTTGCTCTTTGGTATAATTCTCTGCAGTTGGTTTGAAAAAGAATTCTAATGCAGGTACAATTCCAAAAAATAATAATAAAGGTAAAAAAGTAAACCAGCCGTTTAAAGTAAACGAAAAATAAACACTAATTGGAAGTGAAAAAACGGTTAAAAATTTTAGACTTTTCATTTGATGTATGATTTCTGCCTAAATATACAAAATTAAGTACACGAATCCCAAATAGGATCTTTTGATACTGGACCAATAATAGAAATTTCTTCTTTACTTACTGGGTGTGTAAAGTTTATTTTACGTGCATGTAAATGAATACTTCCATCTTTATTACTTCTGTTGAAACCATATTTTAAATCGCCTTTAATTGGTGATCCAATTGTAGATAGTTGACATCTAATTTGATGATGACGACCCGTTTCTAAATCGATTTCTAAAAGCGAATAATTATCAAGTTTTTTAATGGTTTTGTAGTGTAAGACGGCTTTTTTACTTCCGTCAATTTCTTTGGTGTAAGCTGTGGATTTGTTGTTTTTAGGATTCTTTTTTAAGAAATGAATTAATGTATCAGTATTCTCTTTTGGTTGATTTTTTACAACAGCCCAATATGTTTTTTGAATCGTTTTTTCTCGAAGCATTTTATTTAAACGCTCTAGAGCTTTAGAAGTTCTAGCAAAAATAATTATTCCGCTTGTTGGTCTGTCTAATCGATGAACAACGCCTAAAAAAACATCACCTGGTTTATTGTATTTTTCTTTGATGTATTCTTTAACAACGTCGCTTAAAGGTTTATCACCAGTTTTATCTCCTTGAGAAATGTCTCCAGCGCGTTTATTTACAATAACGATATGATTGTCTTCAAATAAAACCTGTAAATTTTCTTTTGTAGAAAACATGATTGTTATTTAAAATTATCAGCAACGTCAAGATTTACTTTTTCAATATAATCTAAGACTTCTTTTCTTCCAAGACTTGTGGTTGAGGAAGTTAAAAATGAATGCGGTAGCGTTTCCCAATAATTAAGTAATTCCTTTTTGTAAGAAGTAATTTGTCTGTCGATTTTAGAATTTCCAACCTTATCAGCTTTTGTAAAAGCAATACAGAACGGAATCTGGTTTTCTCCTAAAAATTGCATGAATTCTAAATCTATTTTTTGTGGATCGTGACGAGAATCAATCAAAATAAAAGTACAAACAAGTTGTTTTCTTTCTTTAAAATAGTTTTCAATAAAATGCTGAAAAATGGTTCTTTTCTTTTTAGAAATTTGCGCATACCCATAACCAGGTAAATCGACTAAAAACCAAGAATCATTGATTTTGAAATGATTTATTAATTGTGTCTTTCCAGGTTTCCCAGAAGTTTTAGCTAAGTCTTTTCGCTCCATTAACATGTTAATTAATGAAGATTTACCAACATTAGATCGTCCGATAAAAGCGTATTCTGGAATATTTTCTTGTGGAGCTTTAGTAACATTACTATTGCTCATTACAAAATCTGCAGATTTAATTTTCATGTAATTAGATGTTTCTTGAAGTAAGCCAAACGTCTAAAACCTTGTTGAATTCTTCGGGTCTTTCCATCATTGCTGCATGACCACATTTTTCAATCCAAAATAAATTAGAATCTGGTAATAATTTGTCAAAATCTACAGCAACTTCTGGCGGAGTAACTTTATCGTGTTTACCCCAAATCAAACAAGTTGGTTGCCTCATTTTAGGTAAATCTTTCGCCATATTATGTCTAATAGCACTTTTAGCAATTGCCAAAGTTTTAATCAAAGAGTTTCTGTTGTTAATTACTTCGTAAACATCATCAATTAATTCTTCTGTTGCTATCGCAGGATCATAAAAAACATCTTGTGCTTTTTTAGTTACATAGCCTCTGTCACCTCTTTTTGGGTAACTATCTCCCATAGAATTTTCATACAAACCAGAACTTCCTGTAAGCACTAAAGCTTCTACCTTTTCTGGGTAATGTTTTGTGAAGTATAACCCGATGTGTCCGCCTAAAGAATTTCCTAAAACAACAACTTTTCCAAGTTTTTTATATTCAATAAAATCGTTTAAAAACTTAGCTAAATTTTTAACATTTGTTTTTAAAATAGGTAAAGAGTAAAGAGGTAATTCGGGAATTAAAACTTTATATCCTTTATTTGAAAAATGATTAAAAGTAGCATCAAAATTACTCAATGCTCCCATTAGCCCATGCAATATAACAATTGCCTTTCCTTCACCTGCTTCTGCATAGGTAAACTTACCTTCAGTAATTAAGTTTTCTGTCATGGTCTAAGATTGATTTGACTTTGTGGCAAATGTAGTTTTTTTTTAGGACATATACACCTTTAACACAAAGAGCAGAATTGTAATCGTATGTGCTAAAATGTCAATATTTTGCGATAAAATGAGTTTTTTACAATAAAGTGGTAGAAAGTGGTAAAAAGTGGTAAAAAAAAGTTACTTTTGAAAATCGAACTAAGAGGTAACCAGAATTAAATGAATCTAATTGGTACATACGAATGTAAGGCTGATGCTAAAGGAAGAGTGATGTTTTCATCAGCTCTGAAGAAGCAGTTGCTGCCCGTTGTACCTGAGGGATTTGTAGTGAAAAGAGCCGTTTTTCAGTCTTGTTTGGAGTTGTATCCGATGGAAGAATGGAATTTAATGATGGATAAAATTAATAAGTTAAATCGGTTTGTAAAGAAGAATAATGATTTTATCAGAAGGTTTACTGCTGGAGTAAAAGTGGTTGAATTAGATGCTTCTGGAAGATTATTGATACCAAAAGATTTATGTCAATTTGCTGGAATAGAAAAGCAAGTTGTATTGTCATCGGCAGTTAACATTATTGAAATTTGGGATAAAGACAATTATGAGAATGCTATAGATAATGCCACAGTTGATTTTGCAGAATTGGCAGAAGATGTGATGGGTAATACAGACGTTGATGAGTTATCATGATCCTGTTTTATTAAAAGAAAGCGTTGATGCTTTAGATATTAAAGAAAACGGAATTTATGTTGATGTTACGTTTGGCGGTGGAGGTCATTCTAGAGAAATATTAAGTCGTTTAGGAAAAGACGGAAAGTTATTTGCTTTTGATCAAGATCCAGACGCACAAGAAAATAAGATTGATGATGGGCGTTTTGTTCTAATCGCAGAAAATTTTAGACACATAACAAGGTTTTTGAAATTTTATAGAATAAAAAAAGTAGATGGAATTTTAGCTGATTTAGGAGTTTCATCACATCAATTTGATGTAGCAGAAAGAGGTTTTTCTACTCGTTTTGATGCGGATTTAGATATGAGAATGGATCAGAAAAGTGACATTTCTGCGAAACAAATCATTAATAGATATAATGAAGAGAGATTGTCTGACGTGTTGTTTTTGTATGGCGAGTTAAGAAGCGCAAGAGCATTGGCAAAATCAATAGTAGAAGCGAGGGTTGACGAAAAGATTGAAACAAGTTTTCAATTAAAGGAAGTATTAAAAAAACATTTGCCTAAGGCAAAAGAACATAAAATTTTAGCTCAGATTTTTCAAGCTATTCGAATAGAAGTAAATCAAGAGTTAGAAGTATTAAAAGAATTTTTAAATCAAATTCCTGATTTGTTAAAAGAAGATGGAAGATTAAGTGTAATCTCCTATCATTCTTTAGAAGATAGATTGGTAAAGAGATTTATTATAACAGGATTATTTAGCGGCGAGCCCAATAAAGATTTTTACGGTAATATAAGTGTACCCTTAAAAAAAGTTGGAAAATTAATAGTGCCTACCCAAGTTGAAGTTAAGATGAACAACAGGGCTCGCAGCGCTAAATTAAGAGTGGCAACATTAAAATAGTATAATGACAAAAGCGAAAAGAAATATTTACGATTTATTACGTGGAAGTTTTCTTACAGATGCTTCGGCGTTTAAAAACTGGCGTATTATCATTTTTGTTGTTTCTCTTTTATTATTTATGATTACTAGTGCACATAGAGCAGATGGTAAGGTTATTAAAATTGCAGAATTAAATAAAAAGAAAAGAGAATTAAGAGCAGAATATGTTGATACAGGAACCATTTTAATGCGAATGAAAATGGAATCGAATATACGACAGAGGGTAAAATCGAGAGGGATATTTCCTTCACAAACGTCTCCACAAAAAATTAAAATCATCCGAAAAAAGAACTAACATTGACAACCATTAAAAAGAGCATATTAAACAAACTATATATAGTCACTGCTTTAATGACGCTTTTTTTTATTGTTATTGTAGGACGAATTATAGACATCCAATATGTGCAAGGAGATAAATACAGAAAACTTTCTGTAGAAAGCACGGTTAAAAATGACACTATTTTTTCTAACAGAGGAAATGTATATGCAGCCGACGGAAATTTATTAGCAACTTCAATGTATAAGTATACAATCCGTGTGGATCTGGTTGCAATAAAAAGTTCGGTTTTTGAAAAAAACATTAACGCTTTATCAAACTCATTATCAAAATTACTTGGTAAGTCTGTCTCGTATTATCAGAAAAAATTAAGAAATGCCCGTAAAAGAAAAAACAGGTATTTATTGATTGCAAGGAACGTAGGTTATAATGATTATATGAAACTGAAACAGTTTCCTATTTTCAAATTAGGTCCATATAAAGGTGGTTTTATTGCCGAACAAAAAACAATAAGAGTTAGACCAATAGGAAAGATTGCTGAAAGAACAATTGGTTATGATGATTATCGTGGTGGAGCAGGAATTGAAGGCGCCTTCGCAAAATATCTAGAAGGAGAAAATGGTTGGAGATTAAAACAAAAAATTGCGCAAGGTCAATGGAAACCAATTAATGATGTAAACGAAAAAGAACCTTTAGATGGTAGAGATGTTATTACAACTATAGATGTTAATATTCAAGATATTACGCATCATGCGTTGTTAAGACAAATGGAGTTTTTTGGAGCGGAACACGGGAGCGCAATTGTAATGGAAACTGAAACCGGAGAAATTAAAGCAATTGCAAACCTAGGAAGAACTTCTAAAGGAACTTATTATGAGAAAAGAAATTATGCTGTTTGGGAATCTCATGAACCAGGATCAACTTTTAAACTAGCAAGTTTAATGGCTGCTTTAGATGATAAAGTAATAGATACATCCACTGTTGTAGACACCGGAAACGGAATTTTAATGCTTCATGGAAGTAGAATTGAAGATTCTCATAGAGGTGGATATGGAAAAATATCTGCAGCTCGAGTTTTTGAAGTTTCTTCTAATGTTGGAATCGTAAAATTGATTAAAAAACATTACGATGATAATCCAATGAAGTTTGTAAATAAAATGAGGTCTTTTGGGTTGGATAAAAAATTAGGATTACAAATTCAAGGAGAAGGAACACCTTTTATTCCATATCCAGGAAACAAAAAAAACCCTTGGAATAAAATTTCTTTAGAATGGATGGCTTGGGGTTATGGAGTTTCTATTACGCCATTGCAGATGTTAACATTTTACAATGCAGTTGCAAACAATGGTCAAAAGGTTAAGCCAATGTTTATTAAAGAATTGAGAGTGCAAAATAAAACCGAAAAAGTTTTTGAAAAAGTAATTTTGAAAGAAAGAATTGCAAGTCAAGAAACTATAAATAAGGTTAGAAAAATAATGGAAAATGTTGTTAAAAAAGGAACAGCAGATAATATTTATTCTCCAAATTTTTCTATGGCTGGTAAAACGGGCACAGCAAAAAAATGGGTGAACACATATATAGATAAAGAGGGGAAACGTATAAATGGGCATTATTCAAATCAACTATATGTAGCGTCTTTTGCAGGTTTTTTCCCTGCGGATAAACCTAAATATTCATGCATTGTTGTAATTCATGAACCTAATAAACAGAAAGGTTATTATGGCGCAACTGTGGCTGCTCCAGTTTTTAAAGAAATCGCTCAAAAAATATATACAACTACACCAATTAATGTGCAGGAAGTTACAGATCAACCAACAATTTCTGGAATAGACTCTAAGTATTTAGAATATTATAAAAATTTACAAAAAGAGCACATTGTTATTCCAGATGTAAAAGGAATGTCTGGAATGGATGCAGTTTCATTGTTAGAGAATTTAGGCTTAAAAGTGACGTTTAAAGGTGTTGGAAATGTTGTGAATCAATCGATAAACAAAGGATCAAAATTTAAAAAAGGAGATACAATTCTGCTAAAATTATCATAAATAAATTGAAGAGTTTAAAAGACATATTATATAAAATAGCTATCGAAGAAGTTCTTGGGTCAACAGATGTTGAAATAAATTCAATTCAGTTTGATTCTCGTAAAATCAAATCGAATGATTTGTTTGTTGCTCAAAAAGGGCTAACAGTAGATGGTCATTTATTTATTGAAAAAGCAATTTCATTAGGAGCAACAGTTATTGTTTGCGAAGAAAACCCAAAAGAAATTTCTGAGAACATTTCTTATATCAGAGTAAAAAATACTAATAGTGCTTTGGCAATTTTAGCGTCTAATTATTTTAACAATCCATCATCAAACTTAAAATTGATTGGTGTTACCGGAACAAATGGTAAAACTACAATAGCTTCTTTATTATATCAATTATTTAAAAAAGCTGGATTTAAAGTTGGATTACTTTCTACGGTTAAAGTTATCGTAGGCGAAAAAGAATTCAATGCAACTCATACAACTCCAGATTCAATTACGATCAATTCATATTTAAAAAAGATGGTAGAAGAAGAAGTTGATTATTGTTTTATGGAAGTGAGTTCTCACGGAATTCATCAAAAAAGAACTCACGGATTACATTTTGAAGGAGGAGTTTTCACTAATCTTTCTCACGATCATTTAGATTATCATAATTCATTTGCAGAATATAGAGATGTTAAAAAATCATTTTTTGATTCCTTACCAAAATCGGCTTTTGCATTGGTAAATATTGATGATAAAAATGGAACTGTAATGTTGCAAAATACAAAAGCAACAAAAAGAACATACGCATTAAAAACCATCGCAGATTTTAAGGGGAAAGTGCTAGAAAAAAGAATGTCTGGTTTGTTGTTAACCGTAAACGGAATAGAATTTTGGTCTAAACTTATCGGAACATTTAACGCTTATAATTTATTGGCAATTATTGGAACTGCAGAATTATGTGGTTTAGAAAGGCTAGAAGTTTTAAGATTGGTAAGTGAGTTAGAAAGTGTAAGCGGTCGTTTTCAATATACAATTTCTAAAAGCGGAATTACAGCAATTGTAGATTATGCGCATACGCCAGACGCATTAAAGAATGTGCTAGAAGCTATTTCTGATATTAAAACAGGAAAAGAAAAAGTAATTACTGTTGTTGGTTGCGGTGGCGATAGAGATAAAACAAAAAGGCCAAAAATGGCAATGATTGCTTCTCAATTAAGCAACCAAACCATTTTTACTTCAGATAACCCTAGGTCAGAAAACGCACAAACAATTATTGATGAAATGGAAGTTGGAGTTTCTGCTGAAAACCTAGCAAAAACACTTTCAATTGTTGACAGAAAACAAGCTATAAAAACTGCGTGCAAATTATCTGAAAGTGGAGATATTGTTTTAGTTGCAGGAAAAGGTCATGAGAACTATCAAGAAATAAATGGAGAACGACTTCATTTCGATGATTTAGAAGTTGTTACCGAATGTTTAACTCAATTAAATAAATAAGAATGTTATATTATTTATTCGAATATTTAGAGAGTCATTTCAATTTACCAGGAGCAAGTGTGTTTGAGTTTATCACATTTCGGGCTGCTTTGGCATTCATATTTTCTTTATTGTTTTCAACTATTTACGGTAAAAGAATCATTAATTTTTTAAGAAAACAACAAGTTGGAGAAACGGTAAGAGATTTAGGTTTAGATGGACAAGCTAAAAAATCTGGAACACCAACAATGGGTGGAGTTATTATCATTTTGGCAACGTTAATTCCCGTTTTGTTATTAGCGAAACTAGACAATATTTATGTTATCATATTATTAATAACAACCATTTGGATGGGGTTTATTGGTTTTGTAGATGATTATATAAAGGTATTTAAAAAAGACAAAGGAGGTTTAAGCGGAAAATTTAAAGTAATTGGTCAAGTTGGTTTGGGTTTAATTGTTGGTTCAATGCTTTATTTTCATCCAGATGTAACTATAAAAGAACAATTACCCGCAGATCAACAAATTGTGCAGCAGAACGGAAGAACACAAGTTTTTGGTGATGCTCATAAATCTACAAAAACTACCATTCCGTTTTTAAAAGACAACGAATTAGATTACTCAAAAGGATTGAGTTTTTTAGGTGATGGATATGAAACTTACGCTTGGATTATTTTCATCTTCGTAGTTGTTTTTATAGTAACTGGAGTTTCTAACGGAGCAAATTTAACAGACGGAATTGATGGTTTAGCTGCAGGTTCATCCGCCATAATTGTTATCACGTTGGCCGTTTTTGCATGGGTTTCTGGTAATATCATCTTTGCTGATTATTTAGATGTAATGTACATCCCAAATTCTGGAGAAATGACCGTTTTTATTTTGGCGTTTGCAGGTTCATTAATAGGTTTTCTTTGGTACAATGCATTTCCGGCTCAAGTTTTTATGGGTGATACAGGAAGTTTAACAATTGGAGGAATTATCGCAGTAATTGCAATTGCAATTCGTAAAGAGTTGTTGTTGGTTTTTTTAGCAGGAATTTTTGTGGTAGAAAACATGTCGGTAATATTACAAGTTTCATATTTCAAATACACAAGAAAGAAATTTGGAGAAGGAAGACGCATTTTTAGAATGGCGCCTTTGCATCATCACTATCAAAAATCAGGGTATCACGAAAGTAAAATTGTAACCCGTTTTTGGATTATTGGAATTCTATTAGCGGTATTTACAATTGCAACATTGAAGTTAAGATAAATGAAGAGAATTGTTGTTTTAGGTGGTGGAGAAAGTGGTGTTGGTACGGCCATTTTAGCAAAGCAAAAAAACTATGAAGTTTTTGTTTCTGATATAGGAGCAATTACTAAGAAGTATAAAGAAGTTCTTTTACATAATGATATAGAATTTGAAGAAAATAAACATACAGAAAGAAAAGTTTTAAATGCTGATTTGGTGATGAAAAGCCCAGGTATTACTGATAAAGTTGAGCTGATTCAGGAATTGATAAAAAAGCAAATTCCAATTATTTCAGAAATAGAATTTGCAAGTCAATTTACAGATGCAAACATTATTGGAATAACAGGTTCAAACGGAAAAACAACAACAACATTATTAACGCATCATGTTTTAAAAAATGCAAAGTTAAATGTTGGAATTGCAGGAAATATTGGAGATAGTTTTGCGAAACAAGTTGCAGATCAAAATTTTGATTTGTATGTGTTAGAGTTGAGTAGTTTTCAGTTAGATGGAATTGAGAATTTTCATCCACATATAGCAATTATCACCAATATAATACCAGATCATTTAGATAGGTACGAGTATGATTTTAACAACTATGTCGAATCAAAATTTAGAATAACGAAGAATCAAACAAAAGAAGACTATTTAATTTATGATGCTGATGATAAAGCAATACATAAATGGTTAGAAAAAAATAAAATACAAGCACAATTAATTCCTTTTTCGATAGAAAGAGAATTAGAATTTGGAGCTTTTTTAAAAGAACAAAAAATAATAACGAAAATAAATACAGAAGAATTTATTATGCCACTATCAAACCTAACCTTACAAGGTAAACACAATGTAAAAAATGCAATGGCTTCGGCTATGGCGGCTCAACTACTTAAAGTAAGAAAACAATCAATTAAAGAAAGTCTTTCAAGTTTTGAAGGAGCAGAACATCGTTTAGAAAACGTACAAAAGGTAAAAGATGTACTGTATATTAACGATTCTAAAGCTACAAATGTAAACGCAACTTTTTATGCATTAGAATGCATGGATAATCCAACAGTTTGGATTGTTGGTGGAGTTGATAAAGGAAATGATTATCACGATTTATTGCCTTTAGTAAGAGAAAAAGTGAAAGCAATTATTTGTTTAGGAGTTGATAATAAAAAAATTATTGAAACTTTTAACAACGTTGTAGATATTATTGTAGAAACTGCTGGAGCGGAAGAAGCTGTAAAAGTTGCTGCAAAATTAGCATCTAAAGGAGACAATGTTTTATTGTCGCCATCGTGTGCAAGCTTCGACTTGTTTGATAATTATGAAGATAGAGGAAGACAATTTAAGAAAGCAGTAAGATCAATTTTATAATTTAAAGTGATACACCTATTAAAACATATAAAAGGAGATAAAACCATTTGGTCTATCGTTGCGGTATTGGCAATTTTTTCGTTTATGCCAGTATATAGTGCGAGTACAAACTTGGTATATGTTGTAGGTTCTGGTTCTACAGTTGGTTATTTAATAAAACACATGATTTTATTAATTATGGGTTTTGTAATTATTTATGGAGTTCATAAAATTCCGTACAGATATTTTAGTGGAGGTTCTGTACTTATGTTGCCGATTATTATTATTTTATTAATCTACACATTATCTCAAGGAACCACAATTGGTGGGGCAAATGCAAGTCGATGGATTCGCATTCCGTTTGTTGGTGTAGGTTTCCAAACATCAACATTAGCAGGATTAATTTTAATGGTGTATGTAGCAAGATATATAGCGAGGAACAAAGAAAAAAAGATAGAATTTAAAGAAAGTTTGTGGCAGTTATGGTTGCCGGTAGCTTGTGTTTTAATATTGATTTTGCCAGCTAATTTCTCTACAACAGCAATCATTTTTACCATGGTAATTTTATTGGTTTTTATTGGTGGATATCCATTGAAATATATCGGATTTATATTAGGAAGCGGAATTGTTTTTCTAACATTATTTATATTAACAGCAAAAGCTTTTCCAGATGCAATGCCAAATCGTGTTGCTACTTGGGAAAGTAGAATAGAAAATTTCTCAAAAAGCGATGGCGTTGAAGGATATCAAGTTAATAAAGCCAAAATAGCAATTGCTACAGGAGGTTTAACAGGAAATGGACCAGGGAAGAGTGTTCAGAAAAATTTTTTACCACAATCTTCATCAGATTTTATATATGCAATTATTGTAGAAGAATACGGTCTTGTTGGAGCATTTTTAGTGCTTTTTATTTATTTTTTATTGCTATTTAGAATCGTAATTGCAGCAAAAAATGCTCGTACAATTTTCGGATCATTATTGGTAATTGGGGTTGGTTTGCCAATTATTTTTCAAGCAATGATAAATATGGCAGTTGCAAGTAATTTGTTTCCTGTAACAGGTCAAACGTTGCCACTAATTAGTAGTGGAGGAACTTCTATTTGGATGACGTGCTTCGCGCTCGGAATGATTTTAAGTGTAAGTGCATCAAAAGATGAAACGGAAGAAACAATTTTAGATGATAATCCTTTAGATATTTTACATGAAGCAATCGATTAACATCATAATAAGTGGCGGTGGAACTGGCGGACATATTTATCCGGCAATTGCGATTGCGAATGAATTAAAATTGCGGTATCCGAATGCAAAATTTTTGTTTGTTGGTGCAAAAGATAAAATGGAAATGGAGAAAGTTCCGCAAGCTGGATATGAAATAAAAGGATTGTGGATTTCTGGAATTCAAAGAAAATTGACGTTGAAGAACCTGTTATTTCCTTTTAAGTTGATATGCAGTTTGATAAAAGCGGGAAGCATTATTAGAAAATTTAAACCAGATATAGCAATTGGTACAGGAGGTTTTGCAAGCGGACCAACATTAATGATTGCAAACAGAAAGGGAATTCCGACGTTGATACAAGAACAAAATTCATATCCAGGAATTACCAATAAATTATTAGGAAAGAATGCAAAATCAATATGTGTTGCTTATGATAATTTAGAGAGATTTTTTCCAGTTGATAAAATTATAAAAACAGGAAATCCTGTAAGACAAGATTTATTGTCAATTCATAATAAAACAGTGGAGGCAAAAGAATTCTTTTCGTTGGATAAAAACAAGAAAACTATTTTGGTTTTAGGGGGAAGTTTAGGAGCGAGAAGAGTCAATCAATTGGTAGAAGAACAATTAGGTTTTTTTAAAGAGCAAGGTGTTCAATTGATTTGGCAATGTGGCGAATTATATGTTGATGAATATCAGAAATACAATCAGAAAGAAGATGTACAAGTGCATCAGTTTTTAAACAGAATGGATTTAGCATATGCTGCTGCAGATGTAATTATTTCTAGAGCTGGAGCAAGTTCTGTGTCAGAATTATGTATTGTTGGAAAGCCAACAATTTTTATTCCGTCACCAAATGTAGCAGAAGATCATCAAACAAAAAACGCAAAATCAATTGTAGATAAACATGGAGCAATCTTATTAAAGGAAAGAGAATTAGAGACATTTCCAATTGTTTTTGAAACGTTGATGAAAGATAAAGGAAAGCAACAAAGTTTAAGTGAAAACATTAATGAATTGGCGTTGCCAAATGCAACAAATCATATTGTTAACGAGATAGAAAAATTATTAAACAATTGAATTTAAAAAATATACATAACGTTTATTTTATTGGTATCGGAGGAATCGGAATGAGTGCTCTTGCGCGTTATTTTAAAGCAAATGGTAAAAATGTTGCTGGCTACGATAAAACACAAACCAATAATACAAATTCATTAATAGAATTAGGAATTGTAATCCATTTTGAAGATTCTGTAGAAAATATTCCAACTAATTTTCAGTCAAAAGAAAAAACATTGGTAGTGTATACGCCGGCAATTCCAAAAAATCATTTAGAGTACAATTATTTAAAAGAGGAAGGTTTTATCATTTTAAAACGTGCAGAAGTATTAGGAAAAATTACCGAACATACATTTTGTTTAGCAGTTGCGGGAACACATGGAAAAACAACAACTTCGTCAATTTTAGGTCATATTATGCAGCCAAGTAATGCAACGTCGTTTTTAGGCGGTATTGCCGAGAATTACAACTCAAATTTAATTCTTGGAGGAGATAAAATTTCGGTTGTAGAAGCAGATGAATTTGATCGTTCTTTTTTACAATTATCACCAAATATTGCATGTATCACTTCCATGGATGCAGATCATTTAGATATTTATGGAGAACACAAAGAATTGATAAAATCATTTAATGATTTTTCTAAAAAAGTTTCAGATAAACTAATTGTTGCAAAAGGATTACCAATTGAAGGGTTGACATATGCGATTGAAGAAGATGCAGATTATAAAGCTTATAATTTAAAAATAGAAAAAGGTAAATATATTTTTGATGTAAAAACTCCAACTGAAATTATACAAAAAATTGAATTTTCTTTACCTGGAAAACACAATGTAATGAATGCGTTAGTTGCTCTAGCGATGGCAAATGAATACGGAATTTCGCTTGAATTAATTAAAGAACAACTTAGAACGTTTAATGGAGTTCAACGAAGATTTTCGTACAAGATTAACACACCAGAAATCGTGCTAATTGATGATTATGCACATCATCCAACTGAAATAAAAGCAGTAGAAAATTCGATTAGAGAAATGTATCCAAACGAAAAAGTATTGGCGGTTTTTCAACCACATTTATTTAGTAGAACAAAAGATTTTATTGATGATTTTGCAACCGAGCTTTCAAAGTTTGATGAATTATTGTTGTTAGATATTTATCCTGCTAGAGAATTGCCAATTGAAGGTGTAAATTCCGATTGGTTACTAAATAAAATCGATTTAAAAAACAAAAAAGTAATCTCAAAAAAGAATGTAATTACTGAGATTAAAAAATCATCAGCAAAAATTATTGTTATGATTGGCGCTGGAGATATTGGAGTTTTGATAAATGATGTAGTAAAAGAATTAAAAATTAAAGAATTAAGCTAAGTGAAAAAAGCAGCAACATATCTAGTTTTTGTACTGTTAATAACCTCTTTAGTGTTTTTGTATAGCTTTTCTTCAGTGAAAAATTATAATAAAAAAATTAAAAAGGTTGAGGTCGAATTTGCGGAAGGAAGTAATGGTTTTTTAACTCAAGAAATGGTTAATAAATTGTTAATACAAAATAACGCCGCCCTTAAAAACCAAGCAAAATCTGTCATAGATTTACAAGAGTTGGAGCATGCTGTGCTTTTAAATCCATATATAGAAAGCGCAACTGTTTTTTTTACAATAGATGGTGTTTTAAAAACGATAGTAAAACAGCGGACACCAATAGCTAGAATTAACACAGTTAACTCGTTTTATTATATTGATAAACATGGGTTTAAAGTTCCTTTATCAGAGAATTATTCAGCACGAGTAATGCTAATAACAGGAACTATAGATGAAGAAAATTTACAAGAGTTTACACGGTTTGTAAATGTAATTTTAGCCGATGATTTTTTAAAAAAAGAAATTATTGGCATACATAAAACGCAGGAGAATGAATTTATTTTAAGCGTTAGAAGTGGGCAATATAAAATTGAATTTGGTTCTTTAGAAAAAACCAATGTAAAATTTAAAAAATTAAAAGCCTTTTATAATAAAGCATTTGTTGATAAAACAATTGAACAGTACAAAACAATAAATTTAAAATATCACAACCAAGTTGTGTGCGCAAAATAGAACAAGATGGAAAACAATAAAATAGCGGTAGGTCTTGATATTGGTACAACCAAAATTGTTGCCATGATTGGTAAAAAGAACGAATACAATAAATTAGAAATTTTAGGTATTGGTAAAGCAAAAAGTTTGGGTGTAAAAAGAGGTGTTGTAAGTAATATTACTCAAACAATCCAATCTATACAGCAAGCAGTTGAAGAAGCAGAAAGTGTTTCTGGGCAAAAAATTGAAGATGTAGTTGTAGGTATTGCTGGTCAACATATTAGAAGTTTACATCATAGCGATTATATCACTAGAAATAATGCCGATGAAGTAATTGATGAAAATGATATTGATAATTTGGTAAATCAAGTTCATAAATTAGTAATGCTTCCTGGAGAAGAAATTATCCATGTATTGCCACAAGAATTTAAGGTTGATAGTCAAGGAGAAATCAAAGAACCAATCGGAATGTATGGTGGAAGATTAGAAGCTAATTTCCATGTAGTTGTTGGTCAGGTTTCATCAATTAGAAATATTGGTCGTTGTGTTAAAAGCGCAGGTTTAGATTTAGCAGATATCACTTTAGAGCCTTTAGCTTCAGCATCAGCAGTTTTGAGTCAAGAAGAAAAAGAAGCTGGAGTTGCGTTGATTGATATAGGTGGAGGAACAACAGATTTAGCCATTTTTAAAGATGGAATTATTCGTCATACAGCTGTGATTCCTTTTGGAGGAAATGTAATCACTGAAGATATCAAAGAAGGCTGTTCTATTATAGAAAAGCAAGCTGAGTTATTAAAAATAAAGTTTGGTTCTGCTTGGCCTGGAGAAAATAAAGAAACAGAAATCGTTTCAATTCCTGGGTTAAGAGGAAGAGAGCCAAAAGAAATTACGTTAAAGAATTTATCTAAAATTATACATGCTAGAGTTCAAGAAATTATTGAACATGTGTATTTAGAAATTAAAAACTACGGACACGAAACTGTAAAAGGAAAACTAATTGGAGGAATTGTGTTAACTGGTGGAGGAGCGCAATTAAAACATTTACGTCAGTTGGTGGAATACATTACTGGAATGGATGCACGAATTGGATATCCAAATGAGCATTTAGCTGGGGATTCTGACGATTCTTTATCAAGTCCGTCTTACGCAACCGCAGTTGGTTTGCTAATGGAAGGATTAGAAAAAGAAGGAAAAGGTTTTGAAGTAGAAAACACTGAAGAAGAATCTGTTAATGCTGAAGAAGAAATTTCTGAAGGAGGTAAAGTAGAAAAAAAACCAGTTGTAAAAAGAAAATCTTTTTTCGACAAGTTTACAGAGCGTTTTAAGGAGTTTTTAGACAACGCGGAATAAAGAATTAAAAGAATATATAAATCCTATAAAATAGAAAAGTTATTATGAGCGATGAATTCGATAACATTTCATTTGAAATGCCAAAATCACAATCAAATACTATTAAAGTAATTGGTGTTGGTGGTGGAGGAAGTAATGCTGTAAACCACATGTTTCAGCAAGATATTAAAGGAGTAGATTTTGTAATCTGTAATACAGATGCACAAGCATTAGAAAACAGTGCTGTTCCTAATAAAATACAACTTGGAGCAGATTTAACATCTGGTTTAGGTGCTGGAGCAAATCCAGAAATTGGAGAAAAAGCGGCTCAAGAAAGTTTGGTTGAAATTCAACAAATGTTAAGCGCTCAAACCAAGATGGTTTTTATAACCGCCGGAATGGGTGGAGGAACTGGAACTGGTGCTGCGCCAATTATTGCTAAAATAGCCAAAGACATGGATATTTTAACAGTGGGTATTGTTACAATGCCATTTCAATTTGAAGGAAGAATGCGCTCAAATCAAGCTCAAGTTGGAATAGATACTTTAAGAAATAATGTAGATTCTTTAATTGTAATTAATAATAATAAACTAAGAGAAGTTTACGGGAATTTAGGATTTAAAGCTGGTTTCTCTAAGGCAGATGAGGTATTATCTACTGCGGCAAGAGGAATTGCAGAAGTAATTACACATCATTACAAACAAAATATTGATTTACACGATGCTAAAACAGTACTTTCAAATAGCGGAACAGCTATTATGGGTTCTGCAAAAGAATCTGGAGTAAATAGAGGAAGAAATGCCATTGTAAAAGCGTTAGATTCTCCATTGTTAAACGATAATAAAATTGCTGGAGCTAAGAATGTATTATTATTAATAGTTTCTGGAACTGATGAAGTAACTCTTGATGAGATTGGAGAAATTAATGATCATATTCAGAATGAAGCTGGTTATGATGCCAATATTATTATGGGAATTGGTGAAGATGAGTCTTTAGGAGATGCAATTGCTGTAACAATTGTTGCAACAGGGTTTGCTGCAGACCAACAAAGTACAATTACAAATACAGAAGTTAAAAAAATCATTCACACGTTAGAAGACGAACAAAAAGCTACCTATGATTTTTCTGAAAAAACAATTACCAAATCAAGTACTTTAGAAGAACCAGATACAAGTAAGCCGGAAGCTAAGATTGTACACGTTTTAGAAGAAGATGTTGAAGTTGCAGAGAAAAAGGAGGCTATAATTCCAACCACAGATTTTATAAATAATATAGATGTAGCTTATGATAAGATAGAAACGGGAACCATTTCTGATGATGATTTCATTATTACAAATGCAACGCCAATTGTTGAGGAAAAGATTGAAGAAGAACCAGCTCCAATTCAAATGGACACGTTATTTGATTTGCCGTTAAATAGTTATGAGGAAATCAAACCAGAAACAAATGAAGTTCGTTTTGATTTATCTATTGATGATGTTAATGAGATTGAAGTAAAAGACGTAACAGAAATAGTTGCTGATGCTAATAAGGTTGTTGAGAAAAGATATGTTTTAGAAGATTTTAATGCTGAACCAACAATCGGAAAAAGCTCTCAACCAAAACAACAAAAACAACTTACTGCTGAAGAAGAAGAATTAACATTTACCGTAAAAACAAAACAAGCTGTTAAATTAGATGAAATTGAAACTATTTCGGAAGAAATCTCTCCGTTAAGTATCACAATTTCAGAATTAGAAAAAACAGCTGAACTACGTCGTCAAAAAATGAAAGGATTCAATTATAAATTTACAGATCAAGTAAATAAAAATATTGATGAAATTGAGAAAGAACCAGCCTACAAAAGATTGGGAGTAGATTTAGATGAAGTAAATTCTGATTTAAGTAAATCTAAAACCACATTAAGCACAGATGCTAATGATGAAACACAATTGCGTTCTAATAATTCATTTTTACACGATAATGTAGATTAAAATCTATTAAAAAAAGCAATCAACTATTCCCTAAATTACTTGATTGTTTTTCAGATTCCTAAGAAATTAGGAATTTTTTTTATACCTATATTTGCAACTCCAAAAACAAAAAGATGAGTTTAGAAAAATTAGTAATGGAACAACTAAAAGCAGCAATGAAATCGAAAAATACTATTGCCTTGCAAGCTTTAAGAGCAGTGAAATCTGCTATTTTATTAGCAAAAACAGAAAACAGAGCAGCAAATGAATTGCCAGAAGATTTGGAACTAAAAATTTTACAAAAACAAGTAAAGCAACGTAAAGATAGCGCAGCAATTTTTATAGAACAAGGAAGACAAGATTTGGCTGATCCAGAATTAGCAGAAGCAGCTGTAATAGAACAATTTTTACCAGAAGCATTATCTGAAGAAGAGGTGAAGAAAATTGTTTTAGCAGTAATACAAAAAACTGGAGCAAGCGGAATGAAAGATATGGGGAAAGTTATGGGAATGGTTTCTAAAGAACTGGCTGGTCAAGCAGACGGAAAAACAATTTCTACTTTAGTGAAAAAGAATTTAATAAGTTAAAAATAGATTCCTGCCTTCGCAGGAATGACAAAACGGCTCCATAGTTCAACTGGATAGAATATCAGATTTCGGCTCTGACGGTTGAAGGTTCGAATCCTTCTGGAGTCACGAATAAAAAGAGAAACCAGACGTCAAATCAAGTTAGCTTGAATTTGT
>JBLHOD010000004.1:0-23707 GCA_047622545.1 Polaribacter sp.
CCTTTTGATGGCATTGAGTTACTTCCACGTCTAAAAAAAACCGATCCCAGTTTATATTTCCAAGCGTTTTTAGCAAAAGAAGTAATGTTGTTGTTCGGAGAAATGGTAACCAAACCAATTACTTTATGACGTGGTAATGTTGGAAAAGGAACGTTTTCGTATTGAATCTTAGGCGGATTTGTTAAATACGCATTTGCGAGATTCTGGATTTTACTATCGTCGTAAAAATCTACTCCAACTATTTTGTTTTCTTCATCTTCAATTCCAATTACGATATAAGAATTGTTTGCGGGATTAGAATTTGATAACGCGCAAACGTGTTTTATAAACTTTGCTTTTCCCTCTTTATTATGAAGTGATAATTTTTGCTTTTTATCATAAAAACTATTCTCATCATTATGAGAAAGTAAGTTTTTAATCAAAAGGCGTTTGTTAATCATTTCAATTTTTATTCATAATCGTTGCACTTGCTTGTGCAGTTGGATACACAATTAAATCTTCGATATTTACATGATAGGGTCTTGTAACTACAAAATGAATAATATCTGCAATGTCTTCTGCTTGCAACGCTTTATATCCTGAATAAACGTTTTTTGCTTTTTCTGTATCACCCTTAAAACGAACTTCAGAAAATTCTGTTTCTACTGCTCCTGGATGAATTGCACAAACACGGATATTGTGTTTGTTTAAATCTATTCTCATTCCTTTATTTAACGCATTTACAGCGTATTTAGAGGCACAATACACATTTCCGTTAGGATATACTTCTTTTCCTGCAATTGAGCCTATATTCACAATAAAACCGCTGTTTTTTGCTGTCATTATAGGAATGATCGCTTTAGAAACATACAACAACCCTTTTACATTAATATCTAACATTGCATCCCAATCATCAATATTTCCATCTTGAATGGTGCTCAATCCATGTGCATTTCCCGCATTGTTCAATAAAATATCTATATCTCTAAAATTTTCTGGTAAAGAATTAATGGCCGAAAAGACTTCTTCTTTGCTGCGAACATCAAATTGTAAGGTGGTTACATCTGTAAGTTTACCTAGTTCTTTTTGAAGTTCATCTAATCGTTCTTTTCTTCTTCCGCAAAGAATTAAACGAATTTGGTTTTTAGCAAACAATTCTGCAGTTGCTTTTCCAATTCCAGAAGTTGCTCCGGTAATAAATGCTGTTAAGTTCATTGATTTTTTTGTTAAAGATACTTGAGTTGATTTAAAAATCAAAACTAAAAGGCATGAAAAAACCGCTCTACCTCTAGAGCGGTTTACTTTAGATGGTTGTTTAACCAACCAACTAAAAATCAACTAACCAAACTTTATTTTAAATGTCTTCTAACTTTTGTTTCTCTTTGTATTTTAGTTCGTTTTCTACCATTGTTCCTTACATTTGGTTTTACTTTTCCTCCTTTTAAGTACTGTATAAAACCTCTTCCGCTAAACTCATAAGTTGTTTGTGAACTTATGTGGTATAAACTTACTCTACTATCATTAATAACGCTTAATTCAAATTCCTCATTGTCTCCACCGTCATAATTAAGTGTTAAAATCTTTAGGTCGTCATAATTCTGAACATCATATATCTGATAACTACCTATATAATCCCAATTAATAATATCAATATTTGTGCCAAAAGCATCTTTTGACGAATAGAACGTTGTATTATTTTCTGGCGTAAATTGTAAAAACACTTCTTCATCAAAAGGGGTTAAAGCTCCTGATGTACTTGTGTTTGTTTTTTCCCAAGCAACATATTCTTGCAGGAAATATTCTATGTTTTCATAAAATAATTTATCGTAATCAAAATTATTTCTTTGATAACCTACTAAATAATAAGAAACATCATTATATGTGTCATCTATTCTGATTTCATTATCAGAAATTAAAGTGACATCAAAATCATATGCTCCGTCTAAAGAATGATCTATTTCTAAATATCCATTATACGTATTATAGTTTCCAACTTTTATTCCTAAGCCGTTTCCAGTAATTCCAATATCGGCAATATTATTATTTGCATACAATTGTCCGTTAAAAAAAGAAACAGTAAATGCTTTTGATAAAAAAGGAACATCTCCTGTTCCAGTAGTATTATGATAATCTACATACCATAAATCATATTCTGACATCACTTCTTCAAGTGGAATTTCATAAATATAGTCATCATCTGAAAACGTACATGATGTAAATATTGTTCCAACAACAAAAAGTAGTATAAGTAGTTTTACTGATTTCATAAGCATCAATTTTATGGTTATAGTAGTATAATTTCAAATTGCGTGCCAAAAAGAAAAGGCAACCAAAATGGTTGCCTTTTTATTCTTATTTTTTTACTTTTTATGGATAGTAAATTGTATCTGTCTTTTTAATTTTTGATACTTTATAGTAATAAACTTTTTTACCAGACATATAGCTAATTACTGCTTCGGTTGGTTCTAAATTAAAAGGAATTGTTTCTCTTTTAAATTTTGGTTTATTATTTTTGTCGTTCATAACTACGCCTCCGTTAACAGTAGTTGTTGTTCTAGTGACAAGAATTCTTTTTGCTGATGTACTTATATTTGCAATAACATATTTTTTACCATTTTTATCTTCAATTCTAGCATCTACAGCCTTATTATGAAAATATACTTTTTTAAAAGTAATGTTTGCATCATTTGCTACACCTATAATTAAATTGGTTCCGCTAACACCTGGCTGTCCTCCAACCCATTCATGATACGTTGCTCCAGTAACATTAAACGGTGCTGATTTAGTTAATTTCATTGTTTTGCATTGCGAAAAACTTACTGCAACACAGATTAAAACAAGTAATCTTATTGATTTCATTATTTCTTTTTTTAAATCATATTTTAATTGTTATGCCAATTTACAAAAAAAGAGCTTATCGTTTCGATAAGCTCTTTTAAATATTATATGTTATTTTAATTCTTCAATTTCAGCTCCTTTTTGAAAATTTGGCTCAGTTAAAGCTCCGCCTAATTTTTCAATGCTTCCGTTTTTCTTGAATTTGACTACGCTTTCGCTTCGTCTAATTTTTAAGAGCCTCAGCTCCACCAACAATTTCTAAAATTTCATTTGTAATTGCAGCTTGACGTGCTTTGTTATATGTTAACAATAAATCGTCTCTTAATTCTGTAGCATTATCAGTTGCTTTATGCATTGCTGTCATACGAGCACCGTGTTCTGCTGCAAAACTATCTCTAATAGCTTTGTACAATTGTGTTTTTAATGACTTCGGAATTAACGCTAAAACAATTTCTTCTTTAGAAGGCTCAAAAAGGTAATCTACATTTGCATTTACGTTTTCTCCTTCTATCGGTTTTATGGGTAAAAATTGCTCTACAGTTGGTATCTGAGTTGCAGCATTTTTAAATCTATTATAAACGATTTCTATTTTATCGTAGCTACCATCAACAAATAAATTCATTAATTTCTCAGCAATTACAGCAACGTTATCAAAGGTTAAATCATCAAAAACAGCATTGTTATTTTCAATTACATTGTATTTTTTTGATAAAATTCCGTGTCCTTTTTTACCAATTGTAAGTAAATCTAGGGTGCAATTATTGTAATTCTGCTCAATATTTTTAATTGTTTCTTTAATTACATAAGAATTAAAACCACCACATAAGCCTCTATTAGAAGTAATTACAACTATTAATGCTTTAGAAACTTCTTTCTGATTAGAATATGCACCACCAGCGTCACTATCTAAAGTAGCGCTTAAATTTTGTAATAATTCGGTTAACTTAGATGAGTATGGACGCATTGCAGTAATTGCATCTTGCGCTTTTTTCAACTTAGCAGCAGATACCATTTTCATGGCACTGGTAATCTGCATGGTAGAACCAATCGAAGTTATTCTATTACGTATTTCTTTTAAGTTTGCCATTCTTTTTTATTTGAATGATGAAATTCTCACTTTCATGGGAATAACAACTGAATTGTAAGCTTAATATTTGCTTGAAATCTCTTTTGCAGCCTCTACCAACGTAGCAATAACTTCGTCAGTTAATTTACCTGCCTTTAATGTATCTAATGTATCTCTATGTTTTGCATTTAAATATGCAATAAAATCGCTTTCAAACTCTTTCACCTTATTTACAGGAACTTTACTTAACAAGTTTTTAGAACCTGCATAAATAATTGCTATCTGATCTTCTACTGGATAAGGATCATTTTGTGCTTGCTTTAAAATTTCAACATTACGTTGTCCTTTAGAAATTACATTCATTGTTGCTGCATCTAAATCAGAACCAAACTTTGCAAACGCTTCTAATTCACGATACGCTGCTTGATCTAATTTTAATGTACCAGATACTTTTTTCATTGATTTAATCTGAGCGTTACCACCAACACGAGATACAGAAATACCTACGTTAATTGCTGGACGAACACCTGAGTTAAATAAATCTCCATCTAAGAAAATTTGTCCATCTGTAATCGAAATTACGTTTGTTGGAATATATGCTGAAACGTCTCCTGCTTGTGTTTCAATAATTGGCAATGCTGTTAATGAACCTCCACCTTTTACGATTCCTTTTAAAGAATCTGGTAAATCGTTCATTTCACTTGCAATTTTATCATCATTAATAACCTTTGCAGCACGTTCTAATAATCTTGAGTGTAAGTAAAATACATCACCTGGATATGCCTCACGTCCCGGTGGTCTTCTTAATAATAAAGAAATTTCACGGTATGCAACAGCTTGCTTAGATAAATCATCATAAATAATTAAAGCTGGTCTTCCAGAATCTCTAAAATATTCTCCAATTGCAGCTCCAGCAAACGGTGCATATACTTGCATTGCTGCAGGATCAGATGCATTTGCTGCTACAATTGTAGTATAATCCATAGCGCCTTTTTCTTCTAACATATTTGCAATTCCTGCAACCGTAGAAGCTTTTTGACCGATAGCCACATAGATACAATATACTGGTTCGCCAGCGTCGTAAAATTCTTTTTGATTTAAAATAGTATCAATTGCAACAGTAGATTTTCCTGTTTGACGGTCTCCAATGATTAACTCACGTTGTCCACGTCCAACTGGAATCATTGCGTCAATCGCTTTAATTCCTGTTTGTAATGGTTCCGTTACAGGTTCTCTAAAAATAACTCCTGGCGCTCTACGCTCCAAGGGCATTTCATATGTTTTACCTTCTATTGGACCTTTACCATCAATAGGGTTTCCTAAAGTGTCAACGACACGTCCAACAACGCCTTCTCCAGCTTTTAAAGAAGCAATTCTTTCAGTTCTTTTTACTACAGAACCTTCTACAATTGATGTTGATGCTCCTAAGAGTACAACTCCAACATTGTCATCTTCTAGGTTTAATACAATTCCTTCTAATCCATTTTCGAATTCTACTAATTCTCCATATTGAACATTAGATAATCCATAAACACGAGCAATACCGTCACCTACTTGTAAGACGCTACCTACTTCGTTTAACGAAGCTTTTGCTTCGAAATTTGTTAATTGTTGCTTTAATATTGCTGATACTTCAGCTGGTTTAATTGTTGCCATCTTTTCTAATTTGATGTATAATTAAATTTTTGGTATATAATGACTATTGTCAAATTCCTTTCTTAATTCACTAAAACTGTTTGAAATACTTGCGTCATATTGCATGTCTCCAACACGTAATATAAATCCTCCAATAATTGTTGGATCTATAATATTTTCTATACTAGTTTTGTTACCAGTAAGTTCAATCACTTTCTTTAATATTTGCTCTTCTAAATCGGTAGTTAAAGGAATAGCTGTTGTAACTATAGCGGTATCTAATCTTTTTATGAAGTCGTAAATAATACTGTATTGTTGAGCGATTGATTGTAACATATTTGTACGCTTATTTTCTTCTAAAAGTTGAAACAACCCAAGCGTAATTGTATTTACTTTCCCTGCAAAAAGAGCGTTTAAAGCTTTGCTTTTTGCTGATGATTTAATTACTGGACTCTTCAACATTCTTTGCAAGTCATCACTACCAGAAATTGTTCCGCTAATAAAACCCATGTCTTTATTAACTTCTTTTTCTAATCCTGAATCTTTAGCTAAGTTTAAAATAGCTTTTGCGTAACGTAATGCTGCCTTTGTTCCTTTCATGAAATATTAGTTTAAGGTAACGTCTTTAAGCATTCCTTTTACCAATTTAATTTGATCATCTTGAGAAGATAATTCTTTCTTTAGTATTGCTTCTGCAATAACCATTGATAAATCGCCTACTTCTTTTTTCAAATGCGCTAAAGCTGCTTGTTTTTCTTGCTCAATTGCAACTATTGCATTTTGTATCGTTTTAGATGCTTGTTCTTTTGCGTCTTCTTTAGCTTCTAAAATCAATTTTTCTCTAATTTCACGAGCTTCTTTTAACATTGCATCTCTTTCTGCTCTTGCTTCTTTAACAAGGGCTTCATTATCTGCAGTTAAGTTTTGCATCTCTTTTTTTGCTTCTTCTGCAGATTCTAAGGCTTTTATAATTCCTTCTTCTCTATCATTTACAGCATTTAAAATAGGTTTCCATGCAAACTTTTTTAACAAAAGAACCAATCCAATAAACAATATTAATTGCCAAAAGAACAACCCTAAAGAAAATTCACTTAATAACTTATCCATAATATATCTTAATTATTATTTTCTGTTTAATTTTTTAAAAAACAGCTACAACCAACCGTTGTAGCTGTTTTATTAGTTTTAGTTTACTGCGAATAGTGCAGCAAATCCAATACCTTCAATTAATGCTGCAGCAATAAGCATTGCAGTTTGAATCTTACCTGTCGCTTCTGGTTGACGAGCAATAGCTTCCATTGCTTTTCCACCAATTTGACCGATACCAATACCAGCTCCAATAACTACTAATCCTGCACCTACGATGTTTGGAATTACCATAATATATTTATTTTAAAATTAAACATTCAACTTAAAAAATTAACTTCTACTAATGCTCATCATGTTCTTCTACCGCCGAACCAAAATATAAGGCTGATAACATTGTAAAAATATAGGCTTGTAAAGCTGCAACTAACAACTCTAAAATTCCTAATACAAATGCTAACATAAACGAAAGAGAACTTCCTAACCAATTATTAAAAACAAACATCATCCCAATAATACTCATTAACACAATATGTCCTGCAGTAATATTTGCATATAGACGTATCATTAATGAAAATGGTTTGATAATTGTTCCTAATAACTCAATAGGAGCTAATATTATTTTCATTGGAACAGGCACTCCTGGCATCCAGAAGATATGTTTCCAATAGTCTTTTTTGGCTGTAAATGTTGTAATAACAAATGTAAATATTGCCAAACAAAAAGTTACAGCAATGTTATTTGTAATATTAACACCAATTGGCGTTAATCCAAATAGATTTACAATCCACACAAAGAAAAAGATCGTTAACAGATAACTCATGTATCTTTTATAGTTCTTCTCTCCAATATTTGGTTTAGCAATATCATCACGAATGTATATAACAATAGGTTCTAATAATCTACCCATTCCTTTTGGCATTCCATTGTTTTTTTGATATCCACTTGCCATTCTTTTAAACATGAAAAACATGATTAGAAACACAACAAAGATCATCACCACATTTTTAGTGATAGAAAAATCTAACGGCATTATATTAGTTGGATGATGTTCTGCATCGTAACTGATGGTTCCTTCAGCATCCGTTTTGTATATTTTATTATGATATAATTTGTAGTAACTTCCATCAACCTCAGCTAGCGTCTCTCCATAATGAAACTTAGAAGACATAAATACTTTTAAACCATTATCCCATAAAATAACGGGTAAAGGAGATCCAATATGTACTTTTTCTTGATGATCATTAGTATAAGAAAATAAGCCAAAATCATAAGAATCTAATATATGATGATTGATGTATTCTTTAATAGTAGTTTTTAAATCCTTTTCTTCTTTAGGTAAGTTTTCTGCTTCTGAGTTCTCACTGTGTTGAGCCACAGAAACAAACGAAACTAAAAAAAGTAAAAACGTAATCTTTTTTATTGAAAATTTTCTTCTCATATCACTCGGATAATAGTGTCTTTAAAATCCGTGCAAAGGTAAGTTTTTTTTTAATAATAAAAATTATTTATAATTTTATTTTTGTAAGAAAAATGATGCTTTCTTTAATCTTGTTTATCGGAAGAATTTAAGAGTTTGATTAGCGAGGTAATTTCTATAATTAAACATACAGAATATGGTACGAAAAAAGTCAGAAATTCTTGTTTTGAGTTTCCAAAGGTTTTATTGTAATTTGGATAGAAAAAAATAAAAAAGATCGTAAATTTAAACATACTTCCATACATAAAAATATAGCCTAAATAATTGTTCGCTTTTTTTCTGAAATACAATAACGCTATAAATATAAGCACAGCCAGCAATAAATTAACTACATAAGCTAGAAGTATTTGATTTTCAAAAAGTGGTTTTTCTAAAACAAATAAAATAGCTAAATGAACTGCAAAAACAAGTACCAAATAAATGGATGTTTTAAATACAAAGCTTAGTATTTGGCTTTTAAAATTAAGAATCTTTTTCATTAATTTTTTTCAATTGAATTAAAAGACTTACTAATGAGCCTACAAATCCAATAATAATAAATAAGAAGGTGAAATATCTTTTTTCGAATTGATAATGCGCGTCTATTTTTTTTCCAAAATAGGCTGCAACATAAATGGTAATTCCCATTTGCAATCCAACACCTGTAAGTCTAATAAACTTATTAAGCTCTTTTTTCTTCGGAAGTTGATTTTTGTTCATTTGCATTTAGTTCTTTTAAAGCGCCTTTCATTGTACAAGATGCGTTAAAAGCTGCTCCTGGTTCTACAGATAATTTTCCTAAAACCACTTCTCCAGTAATAGATGCTGATGCTTTTATGGTTAGCGTTTTATTTACTTTTAATTCGCCAGAAAATTTACCTTCTATGTCTGCATTATCACACAATACTTTTCCTTGAACCGATCCTTCTAATCCAATAATTACTCTTCCTTTTGTTTCTAGAGTTCCTTCTAAAATTCCATCAATTCTAAAATCTCCTTCAGAACTTAAATCGCCAACAATCTTCGTGTTTTTGGCTAAGACATTTCTTTCCATTACGTCTGATTTCTTCTTATTATTATTTTTCATTAACATTTGGGGAATGTTTTAGTTTAATTGTTTTATGATCTCTTTTGCTCTTTGCCCTTCTTTGGTATTTCCGTAATTAAACGACACATATTCAAGCGCTTTTCTATATGCTTCTTTTGTTTGATATTTACCAATAGCCATAGCCTTAAGAAGTTCAAATTTAGCAATTAAATTTGAATCTTTAATTTCTGGCGCTAATTCTATGATTTGTGACACCACATCAGAGAATTTATCGTCTTTGTAGATGTAGTACAATTCTTTATAAATTGCTTCTGTTTGGCTTATCTTTTTTCCGTCTTGTTTTTTTGGTTTATTTAATAATATCTCGGTATATCTAGACATTGGATATTCCTCAATAATCTGTGCTTTATACTCATCTGCTTTGGTGCTTTTTAGTTCTGAATACAATTGATACAAATGATATTTTGTAGGTAATAATAACGATTTGTCTGGTTTTTCTTTCAGTACTCTTTCTAATCTAAAAATTGCCAAATCCACATTTTTAAATTGTTCTTTATAAATAATTCCAGTTTGATATAATGCTTCGTTTCTACGATAGGTTAAAGAATCTATCTCTAATTTTGTTTTAGGCAAAGCATCTAAATAGGTGTTTAAACTATACTTAGATAACGAAAATTTTGTTTTTGTTAATGTAGAATCTATTACTGTTTTTACTTGTTTTTGTTGTTGTTTGTCAGAAACTCTCCAGTTATCTTCTAAAGGTCTATTTCCCCAAATTTTTTCAAATTCACTTTTACCAAAATTCAACGATTTTGTATTGTAAAAATACCATTTGCCTTTATTGGTTGATTTTATTGAAGAACCACCACTAAATGAACTACCAAAAGAAATGTTTTTTAATTGTTCTTTTGCTGCTTTCTCATCAGCTTTTTTAAGAGATTCTATATGATCATTAAAAAAAGTAATTTGCTCTAACTTAGATAAGTTTGTCAACTTTAAAACACTATCGTTTGTTTTTAATGTTGTTTCAAACGTTGTTAAAGCAGCCAAATTTTTGTGCTTTCTTCTAATTTGTCGAATGCGTTTATCGGTGCTATTTTTTGAAATCTGAAGTACACTATCATAATAAGAGCTAGCTTGTACAAACAAAGAATAGTCGAAAGCAATATTTCCTAATTTTTCATAAGTATATGTTTTTTGAACCTTATCTCCATCAGGAATTCTTAAAGAGGATTTAAAATCTTGCAACGCAATATGTAAACTATCTCTTTTTTCTTCTAACAACCCTTTTTGATAATACAGCGCGTCTAAATATTTTCTATTCTCTCTTTCTTCTATTAATCCCTTAAATCTTGTGATTAAACTAGAAACTAAAGAATCTTTTGTGGTCGCTTTTGCCAAATCGATATTGGCAAATATTTTAAATTTATATGGTGCTTTTTTAAAGTTGATTAGCTTCTGAAAAACAACTACAGCAGAATCTTTTTTATTTTCTGAACTATAAATTTGCCCCAAAACAAACATATTTCTAGCAGTTTGCTCCACATTTTCTTGTGTGTTTGTTGCCAACGTTAATTGCAGAATTGCACTTTGAATGCTATCATTCTTAATATAAGCCATCGCCATTGCTGTGTGCGCTTCTTCTTTAATTATTGGTGCTAAGTTTTCGCTTTTTAAAACAATTTTTAAAGATTCAATTGCCAATTTATCATTGTCTAACCTGATGTTTGTTTTTGCTCTCCAAATTCTTGTTTCATCAATTAAATCTGCATACGGATAATTTGTAATCACATAATTAAAAGCTTCAATTGCAGGAACAAATCGTTGTGTATAATATCTAGATTTTCCCAGCAATAAATACGCATCATCTATTTGATTGTTGCGCTCTCTTCCGCCGATATTCATTGAATGTAACTGAATTGCTTTTACTGCTTTTTCTTCAGCTTTATCAAATGTTGTAAGTGATTCTTCTTCGTTATTATTATTTGCGGTTGGAGATCCAGGGTTTCCAACAAAAGAAGCAATTGAAGCTCGTTTTTCTTCAAATGTTATAGGTTCTATAAAAAGCTGTTCCCAAAAATTATCTTTATGTTGTTCGTTAATTTGATCTAATCCTTCTTGAAAAGCTAAATCCCCATTATACAAAATATTGTATTTGGTCGTAATTGAATTGTAAGCTCTATTTACAAAAGCATCTTTTTTTGTACTACAAGAAAAAAATGCCGTTATGACTATCAAAAAAAGTACTATTGTATTTTTGTTATTCATAAAATGGATTAAACATCAAACTGTATTCAATTAAAAACTTCTATTCACTAACCTATTTTCTGTGAAAATATTGTGAATAGAAGCTGTAAAAATAAGAATAAAATAAGAAAGAGTTTATACTGAAAAATAGTTTTCTAATTCCTTTAATGTTTCTGTTGATGTTTTGATGTCTTTTACTACGTTTCCTTTGTCTAAAACAACGATTCGCTCACATACTTCTGTAACGTGACTTAAATCGTGACTTGATACTAAAATAGTAACCTCTTTATCTTCTGTTAACTCTTTTAACTTCTTTTTTAATCTGATTTGTGTTGTTGGATCTAAATTTGCAAAAGGCTCATCTAAAATTATTACTTGTGGGTTTCCTAAAAGTGCCGCCACAATTCCTGCTTTTTTCTGATTTCCTTTACTTAAATCTCTTAAGTATTTCTTTTTCCCTAGAATTTCCCCATTAAAAATTTCTTCGAACTGACTTAAAAAGCTTTGAATATCTGCTTTGTTCATTCCGCGTAAATCTCCAATAAAATCGAAATATTCTTCTGGAGTTAAATAACCAATTAAAAAAGTTTCATCAATAAAAGAACCTGTAAAAGATTTCCAAGCTTCACTTTTATTTACGGTTACTTCGTGGTTTATAACTTCGCCAGTTGTTGGTCTAATTAAATCTAACAGAATATTAAAAAACGTTGTTTTTCCTGCTCCGTTATTTCCAACCAATCCAAAACTTTGTCCTTTAGGAATTTCTAATTCTTCTATATTTAATACTTGTACTGAACCGTATTTTTTTGTGATATTTTTTGAATGTATCATAATTTTTTGTGTCTTAATTTGTGTTGATTATGCTTTTTGATCGAATGCGTGAATTGCTGCATATTTTTCTTTAATATATTTTTTGGCAATCAAATTCATAAAATAATTTTTTGTTACCAATCCTAAAACTCCGAATCCTGCGATAGCAGCAATTCCGGCGTTAAAACCAAATGGTAAACTAAATGCGTAAAATAATCCGATAGGAATTAACATTACTGGAATGATTACGATAAATTGTTTTGCGCTTGTTCCTTGTGTGTTTCCAAATCCGCTTGCGTTTAAATCTATTTGTTTTCTGTTAAATGAACCTGCATATAATAAAACCAAGGTGTTAAAACCTGTATTAAAAAGCGCTCCAGCGGCAATCATTAAATATTTGTCTAATCCAAAATAAATATACGGTGTTGCTAAAATGAATAAAACAGCAGTAACCACAACCATTAAATACCATTTAGATTCTAAATATTTTCTATAAGAAAGGTTTTGAGTCATCAACATTTTGTAGTACGAACTTTCCCAGGCCGGAATAAATTGTCCGTAGTTTAAAACAAAACCACCTGTAATAAATAAGGATGCAAATATTAAAAATCCAGGCATTTTATCATATGTTGAGCTTGTAAAAAAGATCAATCCATATAAAACAAATGCGAAAGACATTAAGAAAACCGTTTTTGTTCTTTTATTTCTCCAAATTAATCTGATTTCATTTTTAATAAACGGCGCCATTTCTCCAAATCTGTTTGCCCAAGATAAATCTGCCGTGCTTGCTTCTTTTACTTTTACTTTTACAGCGTCATCTAAATACAATTGTTGTCTTAATATTTTTTGATTAATGCTATATAAAATTGCTACTAATGCTAACGGAATTAGCGCGTAAATTGGATTTGCGTAAATTCCATCAAAAATTGCTTGACTATGAATTGTGATGTCGTAAATATTAAAATATTGTAAGGCTATTGTTCCAACCAAAAGAACTGCTAAAGTCCAAAAGGCAACATTGTTTTTATTGATAATAAAGTTTAAGAAGTTTGCACATTGAGTTACCAAAATCATAGTTGCCAACCAACCTAAAGCTCCAGATGCATTATAATTTTGCGTTATTAATACAATTGAAAACGGAATATAAAAGAACAACGAGAAAATGTTAAATGCAGAAACCATCGATTTTCCTAATACATAATGCACCAATTTGTTCTTTTTTATAGGAAGGACGAGTAATGGTTTTATATTCATTACTGGTAATTTTTGCATCAAATACCGAATAATTAAATCGCCAATAATTGCAAATAGCAAAAATGAATTTACTACTTGTAACGGGTCTGAATCTGGCATTGTTTTTTCAATAATAAAGAAACTACCAATTCCTAATGCGAGAAAAGAAACCATCATATATAAGGCGAAAAAGCCCATGATAATTTTTAATGCGATTCCTTTTTGCCAATACGAAGAACGGAAATATTGTTTCCATTCTAGTTTTAAAAATCTTCTAAACATAATTACTTGGTTAATTGTTTAATGGTTATAAGTATCTAAAATATGGTTTTTGTTACAAAAAAATTACACCATTGTATATTCTGGGTAGGTTTCCTTTAATAATTCTTCTGATTTTTGAGGTAATATAATTAAACCAACATAGAAAGTGATGCAAATAAATGTTGCAAGTATCGCAGTAAGAAAAATTACATATTGTGGTAATGTGTGAAAATCAATTTTAAATACATTTATAATATTAAATATATTAATAAAAGTAATAAAAGAAAAACCGCTTCGTGTTTCTCCAATCATTTCTTTTAACAACCATCTTTTTTCAGTATTTTTTTTCTTCGGAATTTTATGTTTAATTCTGCTTTTAAAAAATTTAAATAGGTCATATGTTGCTAAAAGAAAAAAACAAGTTACTAAAATTATAAAGGAATATTGTAATTGTAAAACGATTAAAAACAACATAAAAATTAGAATTGTTGAAACCAATTTTGGAAACGTAAACCATTCTTTAGTATAACGCCATAAAATTTTTGCATACCGTTTGTTCATCGCTTTTTGTTTTTGTTCAACAACATCCATAAAACCAAATACACCAAACTTTTTAAACGATAAGTCTCTTGCTTGTTCAAAAGTTAATTGCGGTTTTTCTTCCCAAATTTGTTCAATATCATTTGCCAAATGATCAACCAATTCGGTTTGTACATCGTAATGATATATAAAGTGTTCTCTGGTAAACTTATATAGTTCCGCTATTTGAGTTTCTGTTATTTTCATAAAACCTTTATTTTATTGTTCTTTGAAATTTCTGAAAAATGCTTTTTATAAAAATGATGACACGTGTATGTTATTGCCAATCCGGCACAAGAAAAACCAGTAATAACGCCATTAATTTGCCCCGATGTATCAAAGTAATCTGATACAAACTGAGCAATAATTAAAAAAGAAATCCCTAAATATTGCGTTTTTAAAATAAATCGATAGGTCGTTTTTACTTTAGAAAGCATCACTCTAAAAATGATAAGAACAACATATAGTAAAGCCAACAAGGTTGTGATTCTAAAAAAGGTGTTTACAGCAAACATGGTATTCTCGTTAAATTCTACCGATATCTTTGTGAAAATAATAAATGGTAAAAAAGAAGACAAGATGTATAGTAAGTAAAAAGGTCTAAACTCTTTAACAGCTTTTTTTAACACAATTTTTGAAGTAGAATATTGAAGTCCTAAATAGATACTAGATGAATTTCTGAAATGTTTATTCCATTTTTCTTTTGTTGATTGTAAAGCATTTTCAAAAGAAAAACCCTTGTTTATTAAGTGTTCTACATCAGAAATAATATGATCTAATAGTTCTATTTTTAAATCTATATAATCAACATCTTTCGTCTTAATATAATTTTCTATTTCTTGTATTTGTGTTGTTGTTAATTCCATAGTCATCAATTATTCTAAACTAAATTTAGGATTTACCAACTGTTGCATGGTTTTTAAAAACTCTTGCATTTCTAACAATTTATTCGCAGTTTCTTTGGTTCCGTGTTCGGTTAGTTTATAATATTTTCGTAAACGGTTTCCAACTTTGGCAACCTCAACATCTAACAAACCATCGGCTTCTAATTTATGCAAAGCTGGGTATAAAGCGCCTTCCGTAATTTTTAGTTCTCCTTTGGTTAATTCCTTTACTTTTTGAGTAATTTCATACCCATACATTTTATCATTTTGAGCCAACAACTTTAAAATAATTGTCTGTAAAGAACCTTTAAATAATTTTTGATTTCCCATATTGATGTGTAAATGTTTATGTGTGTAATCGCTGCTGTCACTTCGAGTGATTTCGATTTTTATCGAAATTGTATCGAGAAAATTATGTTCTCGATACAATTTTTAAACTCCGATTTCTCTTAATTTAAAAACCACTCGAACTGACATTTTATATTAATTATCAGCACCAAATATATACATAATTTTCTTATGTATAAAAGTCTTAGGTATTAATTTATAGAAACTCTAACAAGTAATTCGTCTTTTGTTTGTTATTTTTGTAGTCTTAAAATTTATACATGTCAACATTTCATAAATTAACAGTACAAAAAATCATCAAAGAAACACAAAATGCAGTTTCTGTACTTTTTGAAGTTCCTGCAGCATTAAAAGAATCTTTTTCTTTTGTTGCCGGACAATATATTACCGTCAAAATAATAATAAACGAAAATGAAGTTCGAAGAGCATATTCTATTTGTGCATCGCCAAAAAGTAACGAATTAAAAGTGGCAATAAAAGCAGTAGAAAACGGGTTGTTTTCTGTTTTTGCAACTACAAAATTAAAAGAAGGCGATGTCTTAGAAGTTGCAGAACCAGAAGGAACGTTTTTGCTAAATCCAACAGCTAATAAAAATTATATTTCGTTTGCTGCCGGAAGTGGAATTACACCAGTGATATCAATGATAAAAGCAGTTTTAGAGAATGACAATTCTTCTACTTTTACATTAATTTACGGAAATAAATCTGCTGAAAGTAGCATTTTTAAGGACGAATTAGAAGCACTTTCTGAAAAATACAACACACAATTCAACTTACATTATGTGTTTAGTAAAACGCTAAGTGGCGACAGTCTTTTTGGAAGAATCGATAAAGGGAATACTAATTACTTTGTCAAAAATAAGTATAAAAACACTGCTTTTGATGCGGCTTTTTTATGCGGACCAGAAGAAATGATTAACATCGTTTCTGAAACACTACAAGAAAATAGCTTTGAAAAAGAAAATATCTTTTTTGAATTATTTACAACTTCTGATGAAGAAAACGATATCGATATTCCTGATGGAAAATCAGAAATTACAGTATTGTTAGATGATGAAGAAACAACATTTACCATGGAAAAAAGCGACGATATTTTAGCGGCTTCTTTGCGTAATAATTTAGACGCGCCATATTCTTGTCAGGGCGGAGTTTGTAGTAGTTGTTTGTGTAAAGTTACTGAAGGGAAAGCCGTAATGACTAAAAACAGTATTTTAACCGATAGCGAAGTTGAAGAAGGTTTAATTTTGGCGTGTCAAGCGCATCCAACAACAGCAAAAATTTCTATCGATTTTGATGATGTTTAATAACAAATTGTATCTTTAAAAAATGGATTTCTACGATATAAAAAATGCAATACTTTTTGGGTTCTTTCTTTCTTTTATGATTGGTCCTGTTTTTTTTATGTTGATCCAAACAAGCATTTTAAAAGGTGCTAGAGCAGCAATAATGTTTAATTTTGGTGTAATTTTGGGAGACGTTACTTTTATAATTATTGCTTATTTAGGAAGTAGACATTTATTAGAACGTATTAAAGACGATCCCCGATTGTTCTTTATTGGCGGATTGATTTTAGTAATTTATGGATTGATTACCTATTTTGATAAATCGAATAAAAAAGAAGTTGAAAACGCCCCAATAATAGTAATTCCTGTTAGTAATAATTACTTAAAATTGCTTTTTAAAGGTTTCTTTTTAAACTTTATTAATATTGGTGTTTTAGGTTTCTGGTTGGGTTTAATTGTTGTTATTGGACCAACGTTAGATATGAATCCTAATCATATTTTTTGGTACTTTACTACAATTGTTCTCAGTTATTTTATTACTGATTTAGGAAAGATTTTCTTAGCCAAGAAACTAAAAAAGAAACTTACCGCAAATGTGATTTACAAGATTAAAAAAACCATGGGTATTATGTTAATTATTTTTGGTGTCGGTTTAATCCTTAAAGGATTTATCCCAAAAGAAAAATTAAACTTAGACAGCTTTATAGAAAAAGTTGAAAAATAAAAAAGCGAGGTTTTCACCTCACTTTTTTATATAAACTAAAGTTCTTATTTAGTTTTTCATTTTCTTATTTAACGCTTCATAAACATTGTTTTTTCTGTCTATATCTGCCATTAATTGAGAATTGTCTATCTCTACTTTCTTAATGTCTTTTGTTACAGAAAAAGAATACGAAGGATGAGACCAAGTCCAGTCTTCTATTACAGTTGCATTTGTTGGCTTGTTTCCTCTCATCATTCTTAATGGAATATTAAAATCTTCTGTTGTTCCATCTGCGTAAGTAACAGTAACATCGATTGGCATTGGCATTTTTCCTATACGTTGTAAAGTAATTTTTTTACCATCTATCCTTTCAATACCATAATCAATTGTATTTGTAGTTTCTGCCCATTCGTTTAAGTACCAATCTAAATGAAGTCCTGAAACTTTTTCTGCAGTTCTTTTAATATCGTTGGGTGTTGGGTGTTTAAAGCTAAAATCGTTGTAGTATTTCTTCAATGTTTTCTTTACGTTATCTTCTCCGATAACATAGTTTAACTGCGCTAAAAACATACTTCCTTTTGTATAACTAGCAACACTATATGCTGTGTTTAAATCAAATCTGTCTGAGTGTGTTGTTAATGCTTCTTCAATACCTTCATTTACTACATAAAAATATCCGCCATAACTTCTTCCTCCAGTTGGTCTTCCATCTCCTCCTCTTAAAATTTTATTTGAAGCCAATCCTGAAATATATGATGTAAATCCTTCATCCATCCAAGGGTGTTTACTTTCGTTATTTGCTAAAATCTGTTGGAACCAAGTGTGTCCTAACTCATGAATAATCGTTCCAATATTGCTTCTTTTTCCTCCGCCTGCAACAAATGTTGCCATTGCATATTCCATACCACCGTCACCAGCTTGTATAACTGAATATTGTTTCCAAGGATATGGACCAACATTTTCGCTAAAAAACTCCATTGCTTTAGCAGTTAGAGCTTGATTTTTTGTCCAATTTTCTTTGTTTTCTTCCCTGTCTTTATAGAAAAAATGTAAATCTGGACCATTTTCCATTTTGTAAATATCATGTACATATTCATCATCTGCAGCCCATGCAAAATCATGAACTCTTTCTGCTTTAAAGTGCCAAGCTAATTTAGGGCTGTCTGGAACATTTAATGCTTTTGTTTTGTCTTCGTAACCATGACCAATCTCTTGAGGGTTTTGTAAGTTTCCAGTTCCTCCAATTGTATAGTTTCTATCAATTCTAAGTGTTACATCAAAATTACCCCAAACTCCTTGAAACTCTCTAGCAATATATGGATGTGCTTGCCATCCTTCAAAATCATATTCTGCCATTTTAGGATACCATTGTGCCATAGACATTGCAATATCATCTCTACTGTTTCTTCCTGCTCTACGAATATGAACTGGTAATTGACCATCAAATTCCATATCAAAAGTTACTTTTGATCCTGCTTTAATTGGTTCATTTAAAGTAACTTCTAAAACAGTTCCTGCAACTTCAAACTTTACGTCTTTACCATTTTGTTTTAAAGATTTAATTTTCAAATACCCTATTTCATTAGGCTTTAACATTGAAATTCTACTTTTGTAGATTGGATTTTTTCTTGTCCCTTCGTTGATAACCATTCTTCCATCTGGATCAGAAATGCTTTGTAAACGAGCATTCATTTCACTTCCTGGTTGAAAAGCGTTGTAGTACAAGTGATAATACACATTGTTTAAATCCTCTGGAGAATTGTTTGTGTATACTAATTTTTGTGTTCCGCTGTATTGAAACTTTTCTACATCTACATCAACATCCATTGTATAATCAACGTGTTGTTGCCAATAGCCATTAGTAGATGCTGTTGAATTTTTTGAGTTTTGCACACATGAAATCATAAGTGATAATGATAGTGCGAATAGAAAAACTTTTTTCATGATAGTATTAAATTTATTTGGTTTGTGATCTCTTTTTAAAACTGAACTTCTGTAAAGCTAAAGCTCTTTTTTTATATATGCTAATTCGTTGTTTATGTTTTATTTACCGTTAACCATTCTGTCTGCCATTTTTAACGCATTGTATGCATTCACAATTCTTCCGGTTACTGATAATTCTGAAAAAGGAACTTTTACTCCTTTTGGATTGTCTTGTGATAATGAACCTGGTTTTATAACTTCTAAATCTATTTTAGTTCCAGAATTCATTATAATATGTTTTACCTGTTTTGCAGATAATTTTGGGTAATATGAGCGGATTAACGCTGCGACTCCAACTGTTGATGGTGCTGCCATTGATGTTCCGTTAAAATATTCATATTCGTTTTCTGGAATTGTTGAATAAATTTGAACTCCAGGAGCAAAAATATCAACATTAATTTTTCCGTAGTTAGAAAAATCAGCAGGTAAATTCTCGTTATAATTAGAACTCATTGCCCCAATGGTAAGTACATTATCAGAAACCTCTGTTTTTAAATCTTTTGAATCATTCGGGTATGTTCTTTCTATATCAATATCTTTTCCATCGTTTCCTGCTGCATTTACAATTAATACATCTTTTTCTCCTGCATATTTTATTGCATCATAAACCCACTCTTTGTTTGGTGAATACGATTTCCCAAAACTTGTATTAATTACTTTTGCGCCGTTATCTACTGCATAACGAATTGCTAATGCAACATCTTTATCATACTCATCTCCATCAGGAACAGTTCTTACAGCCATTATTTTTACATGGTTTGCGACACCATTCATTCCAATTCGGTTATTTCTTACTGCTCCAATTATACCAGAAACATGTGTTCCGTGCGCTTCTTCTTTTTTAGAATGACCTGTTTTATTATCACCATAAAACTTTGTTGAAAAATCTTGTGCATTATCTCCAAGAGCTTTTCTATAGTCAGTTTTTAAATTATCCTCACTAACTAAATCTTCAGCTTTTTGAATTTCTTTTTTTATTTCCGTGATAGCTTGACTCAGCGAACTTATGCCAAAACCAAACATCTGTTTTGCAATATTTACACTTTGCATTAAAGCTGTATCTTCTGATTTTATTTTCTCTAAATCCTCTTTTGAATAGTCTTTATTTTTTAAATGATCTGCAAGTGTTTTATCAGCAAATTTAACGGCTTGCAACATTTGGTTAAATCTAAACTTATTTGTTGTTGCTTCTTTCGTTTTTGTATCTTGAGCTTCTTTGATGATTTTATATGTAGCTTCATCTACTAATTTTGGGTTTTTAAGAATTCGCTCTACCTCTGCATTTTCTTTAAAGATTGGTCCTAAAAAATTCCAACCATTAATATCATCTACATATCCATTATTGTCATCATCTTTTCCGTTATTCGGAATTTCCTTTTTGTTAACCCAAGCAACCGCACTTAAATCTTCATGTTTTAAATCTGTTCCAGAATCTACAACTCCAACAACAACTTCAACCCCTTTTTTCCCTTTTAAAAATGTGTATGCTTTATCTACGCTCATTCCAGGAATTGTATCTGTAGCTAAATCTGCATGACCCCAAGTTTCTTTTTGAATTTTTGTAAGTGGTGCTTTCTTTGCTGATAGAACAATAATATTATTTGTTCCTGTAGGAACCGGAATTGTATTCACTGTTTTACATCCTACTAAGGCAATAGCAATTACACTTGTAACATAAAGTGGTTTAAAAAATCTCATATTCTTTCTCTCTTTTCTTAATTAAATATATCTGTAAACTTAAAAGTTTCTTTTAATCGTACTCCTTTTTCTGTATGTTTTAAAGTACAAAGCTCTGTTGATGCGTCATGTTCTAAGAATAAAAAATATTCATTGTCTGCGGCTTCATTTAAAAACTGTGCTTTTTCGTTAATAGTTAACAATGGTCTTGTGTCATAACCCATTACATATGGTAATGGAATATGTCCAGTTGTTGGTAATAAATCCGCCATAAAAACTAAAGTTTTTCCCTGATATTCTATTTTTGGAAGCATCTGTTTTTCTGTATGACCATCCATATACAAAACATCAAAACCAATATCTTTAATGCCGTTTTTTATAAAATTTAACTGTCCGTTTTCCTTTATCGGTTGAATATTTTCTGTCAAAAAAGATGCTTTTTCTCTTGGATTCGGAATTGTTGCCCAATTCCAATGACTTTCATTACTCCAAACTTTGGCGTTTTTAAAAGCTGGCATAAATCCAGATTTATCTTTATTCCATTGAATAACACCGCCACAATGATCAAAATGCAAGTGTGTTAAAAAAACATCAGTAATATCATCTCTATGAAACCCAAATTTAGCTAAGGAAACATCCATAGAAAAATCTCCGTACAAATAATAATATCCAAAAAACTTTTCAGATTGTTTTGCTCCTAATCCTGTATCAACTAAAATTAATCTTTCCCCATCTTCTATAAGCATACAACGCATGGTCATAGAAATTAAGTTATTGGAATCTGCTGGATTTGTTCTTTGCCAAATAGTTTTAGGAACAACACCAAACATTGCACCGCCGTCTAACTTAAAATTACCTGTTTCTATTGGATAGATTTTCATAAAAACAAAGATGCAGAAAAAACAGGGATTTTGTGTTAAATAAAACAAAAAACACATTGAAAATCAATGTGTTTTTTTGAGGTGTCGAGCGGATTCGAACCGCTGTAGATGGTGTTGCAGACCACTGCCTAGCCACTCGGCCACGACACCTTTTGAGTTGGCAAATTTACGTAAAATTCCTATTTAGACAAGGTTTTTTTACGCTTTCCTTTTTTTGTTGAGAATAATTTTCACCTCTTCAACATTCCCGCCAATTGGTGGGTTTATTTTCGCAACACAAATTGTTGCTTTTTGAACCATTCTAAGTTCGCTAAAAATTCTATTTAGAATTCGTTGAGCAACATGTTCTAGTAGCTTAGATCTTATAGCCATCTCTTCTTTTACAATAAAATTTAAGTGTACATAATCTACTGTATCAATTAATTCGTCTGTTTTTGAAGATTTTTGTAAATTTGCTTTAATCTCAATGTCAATTTGGTATTCAGAACCTATTTTTGCTTCTTCTTCTAAACAACCATGAAAGGCATAAATCTTGATATTGTTTACTTGAATAATTCCCATGTAGCAAAAGTATTAAAAGTTAAGGAAGTTTTTTAAGATTAGATAACTAAAAGTAAAGGAAATGAAATACATAAAAAATGTAACCAAATTATTGCTAATCACAATTGCACTAGTAAATTTTACTTCTTGTATTATTAACGACAACATTAAAGACACCTCTATTTTAATTGATCCAGGTAATGATCCTAATTTTAAAATTGTTGTAAATACCGACAACCTTTTTAAAGACTTTAATAGAAAAATTATCGTTTTTGACATTCCAATTTTTGCCTTTAAATCTGTTGAAGATTCTAAATTAATTCATATTGCCAATGTTTTAGCTCAATATTTAGATAATGATGAAGATCGAGTTGTTGATAATTTAACTGTTCATGCACAATTAAAAACAGGCAAGTCTTTTATTTATTTATGGAAAACAACAACTGAAAGAGATGCTTTTATTCCGCCAAGCGGATATAATGAATATAATATTGGTGCAGATTCTGTAAATAGTATTTGGCATTCAAATGGACATACAGGTGTTTTTGATGATTCAATTGTATCTGTTTGGACATTTATTTCTAAAAATGGGCATGAGGTTTCATATCCTTCAATATTTAGTAGCCAGGCTAATTCTGAAATTAGTGACGCAATGAATACTGCTCGTGGCGGTACTTTTCAAAACCCACCTGCAATGTATCCTGCAGGATCTTGGTTTACAAATTCTGACGTTAATTGTAACTTTTCCTGTCAAGTAACTAAATATAATTCATGGGTGCTTTCTTCTATGTTAGGTGCAAATGAAAATCGATTAACAGAAATTCAAAACGAATGGACATTAAATACAAGTGCAAAAGTGCAATCAGACGATACTAAGGCTTGGGCAATTTTTACCAACACAAGTTATAAATTACCAACTGTTTTACCAGACGGAACATATAAACATTAAACGATTATTCTCTATAAGAAACCCTTTCATCATATATGAAAGGGTTTCTTTTTTAATAGAAACAACCTCAACTATTTTGCTTAATTTTGTAGCTTCAATCTTTAAGAGAATATGTCAGAAGAAAAATTACCGCTTAACTTTTTAGAGCAAATTATTGAAGAGGATTTAGCAAACGGAATGCCGAAAGAAAATTTACGTTTTCGTTTTCCGCCAGAACC
>JBLHOD010000005.1:0-21010 GCA_047622545.1 Polaribacter sp.
TTGGCAACTCCAATTTTAAAATCAGGAAAAGTAGATGTATTAGCTTTAATTGGAAATAGCAAATCGGCAAATATTTTACAAGAATATCATCCAAAGAAAAACAGGTTGCGTTTAGTGTTAGGATTGGAAGCAAAAAATCCTGGAATTATAATGCCAGATTGCGATTTAGATTTGGCTGTAAAAGAATGCGTTTTAGGTTCGTTGGCTTTTAATGGTCAGCGTTGTACAGCTTTAAAGATATTATTTGTTCATGAAGATATTGTAGAGGAATTTAACAAGAAATTTGTTGAAGAAGTACAAAAATTAAACTGGGGTTTGCCTTGGGAAGAAAACATAAATATAACTCCGTTACCAGAACCGCACAAGCCTGCATACATTCAAGAATTAATTGAGGATGCACTTTCTAAAGGAGCAAAAATTTTGAATGAAGATGGAGGAAAAACCACATTGAGTTTTGTAAACCCAGCAGTTTTATATCCAGTAAATGAAAAGATGAAAGTATACAAAGAAGAGCAGTTTGGACCTGTTGTTCCTATACTTTCTTTTAAAAGTATTCAAGAGCCTTTAGAGTATATTTCAAATTCTAATTATGGACAACAAGTAAGTTTATTTAGTAATAATCCAAATTCATTGGCACCTTTAATCGATTCACTAGTTAATCAGGTTTGTAGAGTAAATATTAATACAAAATGTCAACGTGGCCCAGATGTATTACCTTTTTTAGGTAGAAAAGATTCTGCAGTTAGCACTTTAAGTGTTTATGATTCATTGCGTACTTTTTCAATACGAACTTTAGTTGCTTTTAGAAGTACAGCAATGAATACTCGGATTTTAGATGATTTATTGAAAAGTGAAAAATCAAATTTTATAAATCGTTGATTTTTAGATTTCTACAATCAAATTAGGTTTTGTTAAAATCCGACATAAATTTCCAAAGTAAAAAATAATTCATTTTTTTTATTGTTAGAGTGTAACAATGTATACGTTGATACATCTAAGTTGAAAACGTAATAATAAAATGATAAAAAACAATTTAGTTTTGATGTTGATATTTGTAATCAGCATTAATTTTGGACAAGAGAAAGCGATTAAAACAGAAGTAATAGGTAAAGGAAATCCTATTTTATTCCTTCCAGGATTTATAACTCCAGGTTCTGTTTGGAAAGAAACAGTAAAAAATCTTAATACAAAAAACGAATCCCATCTTTTTTCTTATGCTGGTTTTAACGGAATAGATCCTATTGAAATGCCTTGGTATGAGAGTATAAAAAATGCAATCTTTTTATATATAGAAAAAAAGGATTTAAAGAGTATTCGCATTATTGGTCATAGTATGGGCGGAAATTTAGCGGTAGATATTGCTGCTAGATTCCCGAAAAGAGTTAAAAAAATTATTATTGTAGATGCACTTGCTTGTATGCGAGAAGTTATGATGCCAGGAGTTGCTGCTAGTAACTTACAATATAAGAGTTCGTATAATGAGAACCTGCTTAAAATGAATGTCGATCAATTTAGTAGCATGGCTTCTAATATGGCTGGGTTTATGACCTTAAAAAAAGAAAAATTAGCGATCTTGACAAAATGGATTGTAGAAGCTGACCGTAAAACATATGTATATGGATATACAGATTTATTAAAATTAGATGTCAGAGATAAATTAAGTACGATTAAAACAAAAACATTAATATTAGGAGCTTCTTTTCCTAATGTAGCTGTTGCAAAAGCTAATTTTGAAAAGCAATATGCCAACCTATCAAACAAAACAATAGAAATGACTTCAAATAGCAAGCACTTTATTATGTTTGATCAACCAAAATGGTTTTATACTAAAGTAAATAGTTTCTTAGAAAATGAATAAGGATCTTTTCGAATCATTACACAAGCAATATCATGCGATGGTACACCAAATGTGTCTTGGTTTTGTAAAAGGAGATTATGATGTTGCTAGTGATTTATCTCAAGAAGTTTTTATTATCATCTGGAAAAAGCTAGACACATTTCGCGGGGCTTCCTCACACAAAACGTGGATTTACAGAATTACAGTTAATAAATGTTTGGAGTTTATTAGAAAGGAAAAAAATAAAAAAATAATTCCGATTTCAACTTTTGAGTATGAATTAAAAGTAGAGAATAATGAGACAGAAGTTAATGATGGCAATGAATTGTATATCGCTATTGGACAATTAAAAGAGTTGGATAGATTGATTATTATGATGGTGTTAGAAGGGCAAGATTATGAAGATATTTCTGAAGTAATTGGAATAAACCCTATAAACACAAGAGTGAAAATTCATCGAATTAAAAAACGAATTAAAAAAATATTAAATAATGGATAACGAATTTAAAAATGTGCAACAAAAGTGGCAAAAACAGAAAAAAGAACTAGAAGATGGTCCTTCAAATTTTGAACAAATAGTTTCAACAATTGAAAGCAAAAGAAAAAAAGGATTGTCTTTTCACTATGGTAATATCGCCATCTTATTTAGTACGTTAATTGGGCTTTTCTTATTTTTCTATTTTGTAGCTCCAGTCGAAGAATTGTTCAGTAGAATTGGAGTTGGTTTTATGATGATTGGTATATTATTAAGAATAGTAATTGAAGTATTTAGTAGTATAAAAGCTAAAAAAATAAATAAATTAGATACTGCTTTAAAAACAACAGAATTAACCATTGCTTTTTACAAATTCAGAAAAAAAATTCATGGCGCAATTACATATGTTATTTTTATATTGTATTTAGTTGGTTTTTATATGATAAGCCCAGAGTTTAGCAATTACTTTAATCTTTGGCAAATGATTATAATGGATGTTTCTTGTTTTATAATCATTGTGTTTATATATGTTCAAATGCGAAAAGGGATAAAAAACGAAATGAATATTTTGTTAGAGATTATAGAATTGAAAAACGAAATTATTAAAGAATAATGGTACATAAAAAAAGAGTGTGATTTATTAAATATCACACTCTTTTAGATCAAATTAAAAAAGAATTTAAGAAAATTCACGCAAGATTACAGAAGTTTGAAAATCACCCATACGAAAAACGTGCTTTTTTGTATTTAGATATCTTATCTTGGTTAGAAAGTAAAATAGAAAACAAAACAATCGGTGAAGTAATACGAAAAAAAGCAAGATATTTAAGTCGTTAACTTACTTGTCCTCCGTTTTTAATTTTATCAGATGGTTCTACAAAAGCTAATTTTCCGTCTGGCGTATCCGTCATTAAAATCATCCCTTGACTTTCTACACCACGTAAAGTTCTTGGCGCTAAATTGCACAAAACCGATACTTGTTGCCCAATAATTTCTTCAGGATTAAAACTTTCTGCAATACCAGAAACGATAGTTCTAATATCGATTCCAACATCAACTTTAAGTTGCAATAATTTTTTAGTTTTAGGAACTTTTATGGCTTCTAAAATAGTTCCAACTCTGATATCTAACTTGGTGAAATCGTCAAATTCAATAGTTTCTTTTTGAGGTTCAACCGTTTTTTTAGCATTTTCATTAGCCGTTTTTGTAGCCAATAATTTATCTAATTGTGCAGTGATTTCTTGATCTTCAATTTTAGCAAATAACAATTCGCCTTTATTAATTTGATGATTTGCTGGCAATAATGCTTCTTTTTCAGAAACGTCGTTCCAGCTTAATGAGTTCTCGACTTCGCTCGAACTGATATTTAAAATTCCTTTTAATTTATTTGATGTAAACGGTAAAAAAGGCTCACATAAAACAGCTAATCCGGCAGCAATTTGCAAAGCAACATTCATAATAGTTTTTACACGTTCTTCATCTAATTTGATAACTTTCCATGGTTCTTCATCTGCCAAATATTTATTTCCTAAACGCGCTAAATTCATCAATTCCTGAGAAGCTTCTCTAAAACGATACCGTTCAATTGATCTAGAAATCACATTCGGAAATTCTTTTAAAGCGGCTAAGGTTTCTTCATCAGTTTCAGAATATTCTCCAGCTTCTGGAACAATTCCAGAATAATATTTATTAGTTAATACCACAACACGATTGATAAAATTACCAAAGATGGCAACCAATTCGTTGTTGTTTCTTGCTTGAAAATCTTTCCAAGTAAAATCGTTGTCTTTTGTTTCTGGCGCAGTTGCTGTTAATGCATAACGCAATACATCTTGTTTTTCTGGAAAATCAATTAAATATTCGTGCAACCAAACTGCCCAGTTTTTAGAAGTCGATAATTTGTTTCCTTCTAAATTTAAAAACTCGTTTGCAGGTACGTTTTCTGGTAAAATATAATCGCCATGCGCTTTTAACATTGCAGGAAAAATGATACAGTGAAAAACAATATTGTCTTTTCCTATAAAATGTACCAACTTGGTGTCTTTATCTTTCCAATATGGTTCCCAATCTTGGTTATTTTGTGCTGCCCATTCTTTGGTTGCAGAAATATATCCAATCGGCGCATCAAACCAAACGTACAATACTTTTCCGTCTGCTCCTTCAATCGGAACAGGAATTCCCCAATCTAAATCACGTGTTACCGCTCTAGGTCTTAAACCATCATCAATCCAAGATTTTACTTGTCCTAATACGTTTGGTTTCCAATCGTTTTTATGATCTTCTAAAATCCATTCTTTTAAAAATGCTTCGTGTTTATCTAAAGGTAAAAACCAGTGTCTGGTTTCTTTTAATGAAGGAACATTCCCTGTAATTGAAGATTTTGGATTGATTAAATCTGTTGCATTATGACTCGTTCCACAGCTTTCACATTGATCGCCATAACTTTCTTCATTTCCACATTTTGGACACGTTCCAACTACAAATCTGTCAGCTAAATATTGATTTGCTTCTGCATCGTACAATTGCTCTGTAACTTTTTCAATAAATTCACCATCATTATACAATTTGGTAAAGAAGTCAGAAGCTGTTTTATGATGAATTTTTGCTGTTGTTCTTGAATAATTATCAAATGAAATTCCGAAATCAACAAACGAAGTTTTAATAATTTCGTGGTATTTATCAACTACTTGTTGAGGAGTAATTCCTTCTTTTTTTGCTTTGATGGTAATTGGAACTCCATGTTCATCAGAACCACAAACAAAAACAACATCTTCCCCTTTTAAGCGTAAATAACGTGCATAAATATCTGCAGGAACATAAACACCAGCCAAATGCCCGATATGAACAGGTCCGTTTGTATAAGGTAAAGCAGCAGTAATTGTATATCTTTTTGGAGTATTCATTTCTTTCTTGTTGATTTGTTTAAAAATCGGTTTTGGACTGATTTTTGAAATGCAAAAGTACGGAAAAGCAACGAAAACACATTTTTTTAAGCCGGCAAAAATAGATACATTTACAAAAACCATTTTTTATGAAAGTAACAAAACTCTTATTAATTGTATTATTCTCGTTAGTTATTACAAGCAATCAATCACAAGCACAAGAAAACACAACTTTAGATTTAATTACTCCTCCCTATTTACAGATAGGAGATACGATTGCTATAGTTGCTCCGGCAGGAATCCTAACAAACCGAAAGGATGTAATTGATGAAGCAAAAGAGTTGGCAGAAAGTTGGGGTTTACACGTTGTTTATGGGAAACATTTATTTGATACTGCTGGTCATTTTTCTGCAACGGATGAAGAAAGAGCAGAAGACTTTCAAAAAGCAATGGATAACCCAAATATAAAAGCAATTTGGTCTGGCCGTGGTGGTTATGGAACTGTTCGGATTTTAGATCGATTAGATTTTACAGCGTTTATAAAGAGCCCAAAATGGGTAATTGGATATTCTGATATTACAGCGCTACACTCTCATTTAAACACAATGGGTTATGAAACAATTCATGGAATGATGGGAACAAGTTTAGGGGATGATGCAGAAAAAATTGTTGAAACTTTAAAATCGTTTAAAAAATCAATTTTTGGAGAAAAATTAAGTTATAGCTTGGTTTCAGTTATAGAGAATAGAAAAGGGACTGCAAAAGGGCAACTTATTGGCGGAAATATTTCGCTTTTAGCCTCTATGTTAGGTTCTGAAAGTCAGATGAATGCTGATGGTAGAATTTTATTTATTGAAGAAGTTGGAGAATATAAATACAGTATGGATAGAATGTTGCAAAGTTTAAAACGTGCTGGTTTTTTTGATAATTGTAAAGGGATTATTGTTGGAGATATTTCTAATATAAAAACCAATACTGTAGACTGGGGAAGCTCAATGGAGCAATTAATTTTAGATGTAGTAGCTGAATATGATTTTCCTGTTTTATTTAATTTTCCTGCGGGACATGAACCTGATAATAGATCTATAATTTTTGGAAGAATGATAGAAATGAGTGTTACTAAAGAAGGAATTTCTACTGTAGTTTTTAACGAGTAGAAAATGGCTGAACATAATGAATTAGGTGAAAAAGGAGAGCAGTTAGCAGTAGATTATTTACTGAAACACAACTACAAAATTATTGCTCGTAATTATCGATTTTTAAAAGCTGAAGTTGATGTTATCGTTCAGAAAGAAGACGTCTTAGTTGCAGTTGAAGTTAAAACACGATCTTCTATAGATTTTGGTAACCCACAAGATTTTATCAATCCTAAAAAAATAAAACTACTAGTTTCTGCTATGGATAATTTTGTGGTAGAAAACGATTTAGACGTAGAAGTTCGGTTTGATATTATTGCAATTGTAAAACAAAAAAACGCCTTTGAAATTGAACATTTAAAAAACGCTTTTTTACATTTTTAATATTTTTACTCCAAGTATTTAATAATTTTCTTGAGCTCGTCCAGAGTTTCTGGTTTTGCAATAATTTTTTTGTTTTTATCTAACACAATATAAGTTGGTGTAGAATAAATTTGATACGCTCTTGCAATTGAGTTTTCCCACTTTTTTAATCCCAAGGCATGATGCCAATCAGTAAAACTTTGTGTCATTTTTTTCCAATCCGAATCATCATTTTCCATTGCAAAAGCAATTACTTTTGAATTTTTAATATCTTTTGTAAACGTATATAATTGCGGAACTTCCCTTAAACAATGTCCGCAACCTGTACTCCAAAAAATCAACACATAATTATTTGCTTCGTTAATGGTAGAAAGCTTGTAATCTTTTCCGTTTGTATTCCAGGTAATTTCTGGCGCAATTCTTCCAATTCCTAAAGCTGTTTTTTCTAAATAACTAACAGTAAACTCAGTACTCTGAATATTTGTTGGCAGCTTTTTATAGAATGAATTTAATAAATAATCTGCAAAATCAATATTACCTGCATTTACAAACTGCTTTATTAGAAACTCAGTAATGTCTTTTTTTAATGTTTCATTTTTTGCTTTTTCTAAAACGCTCTTTACTGCCGTTTCGTACAATTCTCTTTGCTTAATTGGGTCTTTAGAATAGTTCATGTAAAACACAAAATCTGTAATTCTATCAATCAAAAAAGTAGAATTATATAAAGCTTTGTTGTTAAAATCTATCGTGTCAAAAAAGTGATTATTAATAGACTTTAAATATACTTGAGGATCTTTGGCAATGTCAGCCCTATTATGTCTGTTGGTCGCTTTTATAAAATGATATACCATTTTACCCTTAGCTTTTGCTAAGTATTGCTTTTGTAAATCTGCAATTTTTGCTAATTGTGTTTTGTATAAACTTGCTGTTTTAGTTTGCGGATTTTTTAAATAATCAATTTGTAACGAATCAGTTCTATATTGTTGTGTTGAAACAATATTGATGTATTCTTGGTATAATTTATTCTCAGTAGATTTAGAAAAACGAATGGTTTCTTCTGCTTTCTCTGGATTAAAAGTAAAAGCAACGTTTTCTTTGTTAAATAAGAAATCTGCAAAACCGTTTCCTTCAGTTTTATAACTTACTCGATACGCTCCAGGTTCAGAATTTGCGGGTAACTCAAAAGAAAATTTTCCGTTAGCAATCTTTCCGCTTTTCACAAAAACTTGTCTTGCACCTTCAATTTTGTATAAAATAACCCAAGTGTATTTTTCTGACGGATTCATTTCTCCGCTAATTTTATATTGTGCTTGTAAGCTAAATGAAACAAGGAAGAGTAGTAAAAATAATTTTTTCATTATATGCGATTTAATTTCTTGATAAATTTCAAGAAGTGTTCCAAAATTACCATTTATAACTTAAAATAATTACATTGCTTTAAAATTATTAACATGAATTTCACAAATAAAGTTGTTTGGATAACTGGAGCATCTTCAGGAATTGGAAAAGCATTGGCAATACAACTCTCTAAATTAGATGCTAAACTGATTTTATCAGCCAGAAATGAAGAGAAGTTAGTTGCAGTAAAACAAGAATGTGAAAACTTAGAAATGATAAAAATTTTACCTTTAGACTTAGAAAATTATTCGAATTTCAATGATACGGTTAGTGAAGCAATAAATTGGTTTGGACGAATTGATATTTTAGTAAATAATGGCGGGATTAGTCAACGTTCATTGGTAAGTGAAACATCCATGGAAGTTGATAAACGAATTATGGATATCAATTATCTAGGAACTGTTGCGTTAACAAAAGCACTATTACCACATTTTATAAAAAATAAAAGCGGACAGTTTGTGGTTACTACAAGTATTGTTGGTAAAATAGGAACGCCATTACGTTCTAGTTATGCAGCTTCTAAACACGCATTGCATGGTTTTTTTGATAGTTTACGAGCAGAAAACCACAAAAATAATATAGCAGTTACCTTGGTTTGTCCAGGTTTTGTAAACACGAATGTTTCTATAAATGCTTTAACTGGTGACGGAACAGCGCAAAATAAAATGGATGTTGCTACACAAACCGGAATTGAACCAGACAGATTTGCTAAACTCATGGCAAAAGCAATGTATGCTAAAAAAGAAGAAGTGTATATCGCTGGAGCTAAAGAAAAATTAGGTGTTTATGCCAAACGATTTTTTCCGAAATTACTATCTGTTATGATTCGAAAATTGAGTGTTACTTAAAAAAACGAATCAATCAAAATATGAAACAATAGCTTCTTTCATCAATACAGATTGTTCTCCAGGTTTTAAGTTTGGTAACTCATTTGTGGTTTTGTAATGTGGCCAACCATCATCATCAAAAAACTCAAACTCGTAATATCCATAAGGCTCTAATAACTTGCAAATTGCAATATGCATTAAGTTTAATTTTTCGTCTTTCTTAAATGTTCTGTGTCCTTGACCTAATTCTTGAACACCAATTAAATAAATAATTGCATCAATATTTAAAGGATCTCCATCAGCAAATTGCTTTGATAAATTATCAACCAATAAATTCCATTTTTCTTTTAAAGAAGTAATCTCTGTCATAAATTCTAAGTAAGCTACAAAGATACATACTATCTATAATATTTTTCGTTCTTTTTTAGTAAGTTAGCACAGATAAACAAAATAGTGTTGTATGAATGTTTTTGATATTGTGATTGCCGTGTTTTTAGGGTTCGGTTTTGTTAGAGGAATTATGAAAGGGCTTTTTATAGAAGTTGCATCTTTAGTTGCATTAATTGGAGGTGTTTGGGGCTCAATACATTTCTCTTATTTTATTGGAGATTTTTTAAAAGAAAGTGTTTCATGGTCAGAAAAACAAATCTCTTTAGCAGCATTTGCAATCACTTTTATTTTGATAATTGTGGTTGTTAGTTTATTAGGAAAATTTTTAACTAAGTTGGCAGATTTGGCAGCTCTAGGAATAGTAAATAAAATTTTAGGTGGTGTTTTTGGATTGATAAAAATAGGACTAGTATTAAGTATTGTTTTTATCTTTTTTGATAGAATGAACTCAACAATTTCTTTCATAGAAAAAGAAACCATGGAAGAATCTATCTTGTATAAACCAGTAAAAAATATTGCACCAACAATTTTTCCTTCAATAATAAAAGAAGACGGAGTTGATGAAGATTTAATTGATGATATTATAAAAAAAGTAGAATAAAAAAAGGCTTGCAATACTGAAATAAATTCAGCATAAATTGCAAGCCTTTATCTTTTTATAAAAAGTTGGTTATAGCATGGAAACTTTTCCGCTACTAATGTGATACACACCACCAACTATTTTTATTTCTCCAGCTTCTTCCATTTCTTTTAGAATAGGACTTTTTTCTCTAATTCGTTCTATTGTTAAACTAACATTATTTTCAATGGTCTTATCAACAAACTCATTGTTAGAAGAATTGTATTTCCCTTTTACTTGAGTTTCAGATAATTTAACTGCTGGCTGAATGTTTTTTAGCAAAGCAGTTATATTCCCAATCTCAACATGATCACATGCAGCTTTAATCGCGCCACAACTTTCGTGGCCCAAGACAAAAACTAATTTACTTCCGGCAACTTTACAAGAATATTCCATACTTCCTAGTATGTCAGTATTTTCAAAATTCCCAGCAACTCTAGCAACAAAAACATCTCCGATTGTTTGATCAAAAATTAACTCAACCGGAACTCTAGAATCTATGCATGAAAGGACAATTGCTTTTGGATGCTGACTTTCTGTAGTTTGAGAAATTAATGCTTTATGATCTATTGTATGAACTTCATCTCTAATAAAACGAGCATTTCCTTCTATAAAATCTTGTAACACCTTCATTGGTGTTAATTTATCTTGTATTTCTTTTGTGATTGCTTTATTTCTATGTGGCATAATTTAATTTTTTGATTGTTCTTTGATATAATTAATACTATCATTAAAAGATTTAAAAATTTCATCTTTTGTTATTAATTCAGGAATAATACCAATTCTTTCCATCATGTATTTTGGTTGTTCTAACAAGTTTACGAATAAAACTTGAATATCTTTCTTTCTCAGTTCTTGAAGCACATCTTCCATCGCATATAAACCAGATTGATCCATATATTGCATTCGCCCTAAACGTATGATTACGCTAGTGGCATTTGACGGAATTTGTTGTGCTAAACTATGAAAGTCGCTTGTTGTTCCAAAAAACAACGGGCCTTTTATATGTTTAATAAAAACGGTTTCTTTTAATTCTTCAGAAAAATTAGTTTCATCTGCCCAGTTCTTTTCTTTTTTTAATGATTTTACATCAGAGCGCTTTGCAGCTAAATCACCAATTTTTTTCATAAACATTAGTGATGCAATTACCAATCCAATTCCTACTGCATACACTAAGTTCCAAAATGTAGATAATAATAATACAACAATCATTATTAACACTTCAGAACTTAATTTTAAGGGTCCAATTTTCATATCTCTTGGTAAACTAGGAATTGCTTTTAATCCTTTATAATCCATAACTCCAATACCAACAGTTATTAAGATTCCTGCTAATACTGCTGCAGGAATTTGAGAAGCAATTGGTCCTAAGCCAAGTAAAATAATTAGCAACATAACTCCTGTAATCATTCCAGATAATTTTGTTTTTCCTCCAGAATTAATATTTACAACAGTTCTAATAGTTGCGCCAGCTCCAGGAATTCCTCCAAATACGGCGGCAATACTATTTCCAATTCCTTGACCAATTAATTCTTTGTTTGGTTTGTGCTTGGTTTTAGTCATATTGTCTGCAACAACACTTGTTAGAAGCGAATCAATTGCCCCTAATAATGCTAATGTTAATGCGGTAAAGAAATAGGGTGTAATGCTTCCAAAACTAAACTCTGTAAAGATTGATAAGTTTGGAATCGGAAAACCACCAGGGATTGTTTCAATTGCTCTATAGTCTAGGCCAAAACCAACAGCAATTCCTGACATTACGACTAATGCAACTAATGTACTTGGAACTTTTTTTGTTATCCGTTTAAAACCGTAAATAACAATGATTGTTCCTAATGCCAGAAGTAGTTCTAATATGTTGACGCTTTTTAAAGCTTTTGGCATTACTTTAATTGCACCTAAAACACCGGAAGCTTCTTTAGATGCAAGTGTTTGAGATTCTTTTAAAACATCACTTTGAGTAATCTTTTGGGCTCTTTTAATGGTTTCTTTAAAATCTTCTAAAACCAAAATTCCTTCACCTGCTTCTTTTTTTAGGATATTTTCTAAAATGATTTCTTGTGCTTGGGGTTTAAATTCATTCACTAAATTTACATCTTCTTTTGGATAATAACCTAATGAAGGAAGTATTTGAGTAACTAAAATGATAACTCCAATTGCGGTCATAAAACCAGAAACTACAGGATATGGTATATACCGAATGTATTTTCCAATCCCTAAAGCTCCCAAGCCAATTTGCATTAATCCGGCGAGTAAAAAAATAGTTAAAATGGCTGGTAAAGCTTTAGAGATATCACCATCATTTGTGGCAATTATCCCTGCAATTACAACCATACTTACAGCCGTCATTGGTGCTGTTGGACCAGAAATTTGTGTATTTGTACCACCAAAAAGTGCGGCAAAAAAACTTAAAAAGATAGCTCCATATAATCCTGCGCTTGGCCCAAGACCAGAACTAACTCCGAATGCTAATGCTAATGGTAAAGCAACAATTCCAGCAGTAATACCACCAAAAAGGTCGCCTTTAATATTTTTGAACATAGTATATATATTAACCTCTTTAATTATGTTGAGGTAATTTAATAAAAAAATTATAATTAAATTTTAAATCTCTAGTAAGAATAGAGACATACTTTAATTTGAAATTAAAGATGTTGTTCTGGAGGCGGGAAAACCATGTTTAAATATGGTTTAGTATAATTTTTGTTAGTGTGCATTAAAGCACTAACTTTTTTTGTAGATGAAAAAACAAACTCACTAATTTTTAATGGAGATAAAACAATTTTTTCTTTTTCACCCTTTTGGTTTCCAGATTCTTCCTCTGAATTTGAAGAAATAAATGAAATATCAACAGAACTGTCTACCATTGTTATTAAAGTTGGTGCTATAATAAATGTTAGAAATACTATCGAAAAAAAAACAGCTATTTTGTTTTTGTACATTTTTACTCGTAAGATTCATGCAAAGATAAGTTTTTTGGGAAAAATAGATGTTATTAATCTGTTAACATTTTTATATTTTCAGCAGAAATCCAACCAATTTGTCCGTCGGATAATTTTATCTTTTTCCAGTTGTCTACAGCATCTAAAACGCTAACTTTTGTTCCTTCATGTAGTTCAAAAATTTCATCAGAATTTAATGTTGGTGCGTTGTTTACAGATGTTTTTGCCGAAAAGACGATTGCGTATTTAGTGTTCATTGCTTTTTTATATTGATGATAGGTAATAAATACCGAAATAATCAGCAATAAAAAGGAGGTTATACTAGTTAAGAAATAGATTCTTTTTTTATTAGAAATGTTAGAAAAGTAAAAAAGTAAAAATAATACTGCTGCTAAAAACGAAAACACAATTGCCAATATTGCCCACTGATTGTAAGAGAATTTTTGCAAATAATTAACTTCTAATCGTTGTAAAAATGTTTTAGGAAGTTCTTCTATAACATCAATGGTCATTCTTTTAGCAAACGCTAAATTATTTGCTGGATCTTTATTTAAAGGATTTAATAATAATGCCTTTTCGTAATTATAAATTGTATTTGCAACATTGTTTAATTTGTAATACGAATTACCTAAATTGTAATACAAGGTTGAAGAAACCGAATCTTTTGCCTCTATTTGTTTATAGAGCTTTATAGCTTCTTCGAATTTGCCTTCTTTGTATAAAAGGTTCGCATTATCAAACAGGCTTTTTGTACTTGTTTGTGCGACAAAAATTGTTGAAGACAATATGCATAAAAAGAAAAATAGTTTTTTCATTTGCTTATAATTGTTTGTCTAATGCGGTTATTACTTCTTTTGCTTTTTCGAATTCATCATTCATCATTACTTTTGTAATTGGTGTGTAACGAGCAAAATCACAATCATTTAACACCTCTATAAATGCTTTAATTGTAGCATTATTTACACTTTTAGAATTTAGAATTTCGATGATATTATCTCTACTGATATCAGAAGTTTCTATGTGTAATTTTGCTTTTAAATAATTGTGCAACGCTTTTTCTAATGCGATATAAAATTCTTCTTTTTTGCCTAATTGTTTTCTAGCTTCTGATAAATATTTTCTAACCAATCGGTCTGCTTTTCTTTGTTTTACTCCCACAATATCACTATTCCTTTTTGCCAAAATAGTGTAGATGATAATTCCAATCGGAATTGCAATTAAAGGCAATAAAAGAAAAATGTAAAAAAGGTTAGACTTAAAAAAATCTTCTTTTTGTAACGGGACAAAAACACTTTTTGTTTGAATATATCTAAAATTAGTTCCAGTAATAACAACCTCTTTTTTAATACTATTATTTGTTGTAGTAACAATTTCTTTCCCTTCTAAAACATTTACAAATAAGTCTTCTGTAGTAATAGTTTTGTACTTTTTATCTGAAGGATTAAAGTATGAAAACGATACTTTCGGAATTTTATATTTTCCTTTAAATTGTGGGACAACTGTATATAAATCATACACAGAACCTTGTATTCCGCTAAGTGTTGTTCTAATAGCTTCTTTATGTTCAGGAGTATAAATTTCTAACTCTTTTGGAGTTTCAATTTCTGGAATTTCAAATAATTTTAAATTTCCTTTTCCAGAAACAACAACTTTTATTTGTGATGACTCGTTTGCTTTTAAATCGTTTTTGCTAGAAGTTATATTAAAATCAAACTCTCCAACAGCGCCATTAAAGTTTTCTGGTTTGTTTTGTAATGGTAATTGTTTTACGGTAATGTCTCTTTTTACGGATGAAAATACTTTTGTAAGGTTTCTAGTGATTGGATTTCCAAAAAAATCTCCTCTACCAGTAGGCACACCAATTAAGATGTCCATTTTCATTGGCTCAATCATTAATTTTCCAGATTTAGTCGGAATTAATAATGCTTTTTTAAGCACTACATATCTGTAGTTTTCTCCGTTGTAGATTCCGTTTTTAATCTGTAAATTATTGATGGCGATGTCTTGATTCCAAAAACCATTGTATTTCGGCGTTTCAGTTACAGTAAAATCTTTAACACTAATATTTTCGCTTACATACAACTTGTATTCTACATAAATACCTTCGCCAACATACGGTTGTGTTTTAGAAATTTCTGCAATTAAATGTACATTCTGTTGTGCAATATAATTTGGATCGTTCGGATTAGGTGGAATATCTACAGCCTTTAGAACATTCATTTTTACCAAATTCGACGTCAGTGTTTTTCCGTTTAATTGAATAGTTGCTCCCGAAATTGAATATGTTCCAATTGCATTTGGCTGCACAACATAAGTATAAGATTGCGAAAAACTTACTTTTCCGTTTATCCAAGATTGATTTACAGATTGACTCGGGCCGGCAACAACTTTAAAGTTTTTGAAACTTGGTGGTGTAAAATTATCAGCGCCTTGTTTGTCAATCGAAAAAATAACTCTAAAACGCTCATTAACACCTAATTTACTTTTACTTACAGTAGTTTTAAACTCTACTTGAGCAAAAATAGATTGAGTAAAGAAACTCAAAAATAATAATATGTAAATACTCTTACTTTTCATTTTTAGATAGTCAAAAATAATATCTTTTAGAAATAATTAAAACAGAAGGATTACCAATCTTTTTCTTGTTTAACCTTAGTGCCTTTAGACTTTTGAGCGTTCATTTTCTTTTGGGTTTTCTTTTCCTCATTACTTAAACTTTCTAGTAATTGTTTAATTTGTTGAGGTGTCATATTACCCTTTTTAGGCTTAGGTTTTTGCGGATTATTTTTTTGATCATTTGGATTTTTCTTTTCTTTTTGATCGTTGTCTTTATCTCCGTCTTTTTTATCGTTCTTTTTGTCGTCCTTCTTATCGTCTTTCTTTTTATCTCCTTTATCGTCGTTCTTTTCTTTGTCGCCTTTTTTATCTTTATTCTCTTTTTTGTCTTTGTTGTCTTTCTTTTTGTCGTCTTTTTTATCCTTATCGTCCTTCTTCTCTTTTTCTTTTTTCTTTTTTAATAGTTCTTTAGCCACAGCCAAATTGTATCGAGTTTCATCATCATTCGGGTTTTTTCTTAACGCATTTTTATACGCATCTACAGCCTGTTGATATTGCTTTTGTTCCATTGCAGCATTACCCATATTATGAAAAGCTTCTGCTTTTGTAAATTTATCTTCAGAGTCTTTTGCAGAAACTTCGTATTGAGGACCAGCTTCTTTAAAGTTTTTTTGTTGATATAAAGCGTTTCCTAAATTATAACTTGCTTTTTTATAACTCGAATTTTTTTCTAATGCTTTTTGAAACAACACACTCGCGTCTGTATATTTTTCTTGCTGATACAATTCGGTTCCTTCTCTTAACAAACTTCTTGCTTCTCGTTGTAAAACAATAGAATCTTTAACTTCTTGAGCGTTTAAGATTGATGTAAAAAACATCAGTAACAGTAAAAATGAATATCTTGTTTTCATAATTTTGTATTTATTGCTCATTAAATAAATCGATTTTTTTAATCCATTTTGTTTTCTTTTCTAAAAAGAAAACATCTACTAATAAAAAGAAAATTCCGATTCCAATAAACCACTGAAATTGATCTTTATAATCTGAAAATTGCTTGGTTTCAAATTCGCTTTTTTGTGCATTTGTAATCAATTCTTCAATAAAATCTACAGGTTTTTCGGTTTTATTTCCATCAATATACCTTCCGCTTGCAGAATTTGCAATCGCTTCTAAAACATCAGGTTCTCTTTTGGTGATAACAGTTTCTCCTTTGTATTTTTTATAACCAATTAAAGAACCGTTAACCTTTATAGGAATTGGTCCGCCTTTTTCTGTTCCAACACCAATTGTATATACTTTTATGCCTTCTTTAGACATGTTTTGCGTTACTTGTTTAGTATCCTCCTGATGATCTTCTCCATCAGAAATAATAATTAAAAAACGATTGGTTTGTTCATCATTATTATAATATGTTTTCGCTAGGTTTAATGCTTCGTTGATTGCTGTTCCTTGACTAGAAACCAAATCTGGATTTGCATTTTGCAAAAACATTTTTGCTGCCGCATGATCTGTTGTAATTGGTAATAAAGGATACGAATTACCAGCATAAATGATAATACCAACTCTGTCGCTTCCTAATTTATCTATAATTTTAGAAATGATTTGTTTTGCTTTTTCTAATCGGTTTGGAGCAATGTCTTCTGCTAACATACTTTTAGAAACATCTAGAGCAAATACTACATCTACACCTTCACGTTTTACAGTTTTTAATTTGGTTCCCATTTTAGGGTTTACCAAAGAAATTACCAAAAAGCTAATTCCGATTACTAAAAAGCTCAATTTTAAAAAAGCTTTAAAAGTTGACGTGTTTGGGGCTAATTTATCTAACAAAGCATTATCAGTAAACTTTTTTTGAGTTCTTTTTTTCCACCAAAAGGCCAATAGGAATAGTACAATTATTACAGGAATAATTGCCAAATAATAAAAATATATTGGTTCTTCTATTTGATACATATGTTATATAAAACTTTTAAATAAAGTGTTTTTTAATAGAAATTCTAAACCTAATAATCCTAAGGCCAACAAAACTAAAGTTCTATACAATTCTTGATAATTGTAATATTTAAACTCTTCTATTTTTGTCTTTTCTAACTTATTAATCTCGTCGTAAATTGCTTTTAATTCTGTGTTATCTGTTGCTCTAAAATACCTTCCTTGGGTTTCGTTGGCAATATATTTTAGCAGCTCTTCATCAATTTCTACTTGCTGTTTTCTAAATTGCAATTGACCCGTTCTTGGATCTTTAAAAGCAGGAAAATCTGCCATTCCGTTTGTTCCAATACCAACTGTATAGACTTTAATATCTAATTCTTTTGCTAATTCTGTTGCTGTTTTTGGATCTATAAATCCAGAATTATTTACACCATCAGTCAATAAAATAATGACTTTACTTTTTGCTTTACTTTCTTTTAATCTGTTTACTGCAGAACCTAAGCCCATTCCAATTGCAGTTCCGCCTTCTAATTGCCCCCATTTAATTTCTGAGATGGTTCTTTTTACAATTCCTTTATCACTTGTAATAGGTGTTTGCGTAAAACTTTCGCCAGCATAAAGTACAATTCCGATTCTATCATTTGGTCTTTGATTTACAAAATCAGTAGCTACTATTTTTAGAGCTTCTAATCGATTTGGTTTTAAATCTCTAGCCAACATACTTGCAGAAACATCAATTGCCATAACAATATCAATCCCTCTATTGGTTTTATTTTTTTTACTTACAGCAACATTTCTTGGTCTTGCAAGTGCAATAATTAAGATACACATTGCGCTAATTCTTAAAATAAAAAGGATTGGTTTTACTTTAGAAAGGATAGATTGCTCTGCTTTAAAACCTTTTACGTTTGGCATTGTCAACGTTGCTGAACTTCTTTTACGAACTAAAATACGCCAAATAATTACTAACGGAATTAGTATAAACAACCAGAAAAATTCTGGACTATGAAACTCAAAATTACTCCAGTTCATCATCATCTTCGCTTTTAATTTTTGGAGCATCTATTGTTTCTGGCTTTAATTCAGTTACAACTTCTTCTGCTTCTTTTCTGTTTACTTCAATTTGTTCAGACAATGGTTTTGATTTTGCAAATTTTACTAAATCTGCTTCACGTAATAAACCTCTTAACTTTTTAATGGTTTCTTTTGTGGTAGATATCGATTCGGAATCGTTAAAATCGGTTAAGGTTTCAATCAATTCGTCTGTTGTAGACTCTAACGCTGGCACTTTTAATTCGCGCTCAATATATCCTCTAATAATTTCTGTTAATTCACTGTAATATTCTTTAACCTGATTGTTTTGCCACAATAATTTTTCATCCAACTCGTGTAATTTCTGAATCGCTTCTTCATAAGGTGGTAAAGCAGGAATTATTTCTTCTTCAACAACTTCTTTTTTCTTTCTTAAGATGAAATATAAAATCAATCCGATAATAATTAATGCAATTAAAACATACCATAAATACGGTTTAAAATCATCAAACTGATATGGTTCTTTTTGAATCGATTTTATTGGAAACATTTTTTGTTTTGTGGTGTCAATTGCAACCGTTGCAACGTTTATCAACAAAGAATCTGTTAAAAATAATTTCTGACGGATAAATATTTGTTGTTGCGGAATGTAATAGGCACCGCTATCAAAACTTGTTAAAATGTATTTTTTTATCAATTGATTTTTTAACGTATCAATTTTTTTATCATCAATAATTTCTAAACCAGTTACATTTTCTAGTTTAGGAAAGATAACATTTGCAGTGTCGTTAACCGTTATTTTAAACTCAAATTGCTCTCCAATTCTAATGCTTGTAGTATCAATTTCTGCTTTTACAACAGTAGAAACCTGTGCAAATGACACAAAAGAGAATAGTAAAAATATGTAAACAATAAACTTCTTCATTTCTTCTAACTTCCTTTATGTTTAAAATATCCTAATAATTTTTTTACATAATTTTCATCAACACGAGTACTAATTGTGCCGGCACCAGCTCTACTAAACGTTTTCGTATAATAATCGTTTAATCGTAATGCGTTTGCCTTGTAATTAGATCTAATTTTTTTAGAACTTGTATTTACCAATTGTACGGATCCAGTTTCTGCATCTTGCATTGGTACAATTCCTAAATTCGGAATTTCTTCATCGTGTTTGTCAAATACTTTTATTCCGGTAACATCATGTTTTCTTCCAGCAATCTTTAATGTTTGCTCATAATCATCGTCCATAAAATCTGATAAAAGAAAAACAATAGCTTTCTTTTTTAGGACGTTTGATAAAAATTTTAACGCTTCATTGATGTTGGTTTGTTTGCTTTTTGGTTTGAACTCAATCAATTCTCTGATGATTCTTAACACATGACTTTTTCCTTTTTTAGGCGGAATGTATAATTCTATCTGATCAGAAAACAACATCAACCCAACTTTATCATTGTTTTGTGTTGCAGAAAAAGCTAGCGTTGCGGCTATTTCTGTTGCTGTATCTCTTTTAAATTGTTGATTTGTACCAAAGAATTCTGAACCAGAAATATCAACCATTAACATCATGGTTAATTCACGTTCCTCTTCAAAAACTTTTACATAAGGTTCGTTGTAACGTGCAGTAACATTCCAGTCAATTGCTCTAATATCGTCTCCGTATTGATATTGACGTACTTCAGAAAAAGTCATACCACGGCCTTTAAAGGTCGAATGATATTCGCCACCAAAAATATCATCAGACAAACGACGTGTCTTGATTTCTATCTTACGTACTTTTTTAAGTATTTCTTTAGTTTCCATTGCTTCAGTAAACAGTTTTCAGTAGCAGTTTTCAGTTATTAGCGTATCATTGAGTTTTATAGATTAGCATTCAATAATCGTAGTAAGCAACTGCCTACTGAAACTGAATACTGTAAACTCTTTTTAAGGTACTTCAACTTCGTTAACGATGCTATTTATAATATCTTCAGAAGTTACATTTTCAGCTTCAGCTTCGTAGGTAATTCCGATTCTATGACGTAAAACATCATGCACAACAGCTCTAACATCTTCAGGAATTACATAACCTCTACGTTTTATAAAAGCATAACATTTTGCTGCTTTTGCTAAGTTGATACTTCCACGAGGCGAAGCTCCAAAACTAATTAAAGCATTTAACTGAGGTAAGTTGTATTTGTCTGGATAACGAGTTGCAAAAATGATATCTAAAATGTATTTTTCAATTTTTTCATCCATATAAACCTCATTCACTACTTCACGAGCTTTTAAAATTTGGGCTACAGAGATAACTGGGTTTACAGTAATAAATTCGTTGTTTAAATTTTGACGCATAATCGTTTGTTCATCCGAAATTTTTGGATAATCAATGACTACTTTTAACATAAAACGGTCAACTTGTGCTTCTGGTAAAGGATAGGTTCCTTCTTGTTCTACCGGATTTTGAGTTGCCATTACTAAAAAAGGTTCGTCTAGCTTAAAAGTAGTGTCGCCAATAGTAATTTGACGTTCTTGCATTGCTTCTAATAAAGCAGATTGAACTTTTGCTGGCGCTCTGTTTATCTCATCAGCCAATACGAAATTTGCAAAAATGGGCCCTTTTTTAATCATGAAATCATTCTCTT